>JANLZY010000429.1:0-5716 GCA_031359365.1 Methylotenera sp.
GCAATTTATGGTTAGTCATAGCAGGTTTTTTTGCCGCAGGTTTGCTTCTTTCACTTACGCCTTGCGTGCTGCCGATGATACCAATCTTATCGAGCATTATTGTAGGCAGTCAAAGTCAGCAAGTGTAGCCTTCAAAATTACATGCCTTTGGCTTATCTGTGGCTTATGTATTGGGCATGGCATTAAGCTATACCTTGGCTGGAATCGCGGCAGGCCTGTCTGGCGACCTACTCAGCCAGTCGTTGCAAAATGCTTGGGTGCTTGGTGCAAGCGCCTTCATATTCATCTTGCTGGCTTTTTCAATGTTTGGGTTTTATGAGCTAAAACTCCCTCAAAGTTTTGAAGACAAAATGCTCAACACCAGCAACAAGCTTAAAGGCGGACATTTTTTTGGCGTGTTCGTCATGGGCGCGCTTTCGGCATTGATTGTCAGCCCATGTGTGGCGGCACCTCTAGCGGGCGCACTGATTTACATTGGTCAAACGCACAACGTGTTTTTAGGTGGTGTTGGCTTGTTTGCACTCGCCATTGGCATGGGTGTGCCTTTATTGCTGATAGGCGCGTCAGCAGGCAGCTTACTGCCTAAAACTGGTGACTGGATGAACGCGGTACGTAACTTCTTTGGCGTATTGATGTTAGGCATGGCTATTTGGCTAATTTCCCCAGTTATTCCTGCAAGTATTCAATTAGGGCTATGGACGATATTGTTAATAGTGACCGCGGTTTATCACAGTGCACTAGACAGTTTACCTCCGCATGCAACTAAATTTGCCAAACTGTGGAAAGGTGTTGCCGTGATTCTACTGATATTTGGCGTAGCTTTATTTATAGGAGCACTTTCTGGCGCGAAATCGGCCTTGCATCCACTCAGTAATTTTACGATTAGCAGCGCTAACCAAACAAAAGCTGCTGCTTCATTGCCATTTACACGCGTCGCTAGCATTGCTGAGTTAGAACAAAAACTGGCTGCAACCAATCAACCTGTGATGCTAGATTTTTATGCTGATTGGTGCGTAGCGTGTAAAGAGCTTGAGCAATTGACTTTCAGCGACCCCAAAGTGCAGCAACAACTTAAAAACACCATGCTATTGCAAGTGGATGTAACCGCAAACTCAGATGAAGATAAAGCGCTATTAAAACGCTTTGGCTTATTTGGCCCGCCTGGTATTGCCTTTTTTAATGGCAATGGCAAAGAAATGACCACGCTAAAAACCGTTGGCTTTCAAGATGCAGAGCGTTTTAGCACCACCCTCGCTAAACGCGATAGCTGTATTATCACACCACAAAATCAACAATATTCAACAACGCAGTGTTAATCAAAGCCATCATCAAATTATGTTAAAAAAAATACTTTCTAATATTGGCTATTTAGCCATCATGCTGGCGCTTGGTTTCGCGATTTACTATTATGTTTTAAGCCCAAATGCCGCATTAAAAAATTCCGCCACAGATTACAGCAAGCTTTCTACACAAGTGCTATTTGCTAGCAAACTTCCTAATCCAGATGGCATCAATCAAGATTTAAGCCAATATAAAGGCAAAATCATCGTGCTTAATTTTTGGGCTACTTGGTGCCCACCTTGCCGCGAAGAAATGCCAGAACTCTCTGAATTATATACAGAATATAAAAGTAAAAATGTGGTGGTACTAGGGGTAGCTGTAGATGAATTAGCGCTAGTAAAAGAGTTCTCAATAGCCACACCGGTAAGCTATCCACTATTCGCGGCTGAGAACGACGGCATGGTGCTAGGCAATGATTTAGGCAATGATAAAGGAGTATTACCTTATACCGTCATCATTAATCAGCAAGGCGTAGTCGTTGATACCTACTTCGGACGCATCAACAAAACCCTTTTAGAGGCTGCAATACGTCCTTTATTGGCACCATAACACCCCAATTTTACTGCTAAACTTAAGCTTGTAATATCAACCACTTAAATTGTGGATGCAAGCTAATTTCGTTTAAGTTCACTAAAGTAGCTGGACAAAACCTGCTAACTTCGGCAAACTTGCAATAATGAGTTACACGAATTTACAATCTAAAACGTTCAAAAAATTGGTTGAACATGCCTGCTAAATCTATATTAGTATTGCACGGTCCAAACCTTAATTTATTGGGTTTACGTGAACCTGAGCATTATGGCAGCGACACGCTAAGTTCAATTAATCAAACGTTAACGGATATTGCAACACAAGCAGGTATAGCTTTAGAAGCCTTTCAAAGCAATACTGAGGGCGACCTTGTGACTAAAATTCAATCCATTGCAACTACAAAAGTGGACTTTGTAATTATTAACCCTGCTGCATTTACACATACATCAGTAGCAATGCGTGATGCGCTTTCTGCTGTTAAAGTACCATTTATTGAAGTGCATTTATCCAATGTATATGCACGTGAAGCATTCCGCCATCATTCGTATTTTACGGATATTGCAGTTGGTGTCATCAGCGGCTTAGGCGCACATGGCTATACATTAGCGCTTGATTATGCAATTCGGCGCATCAATCATTCTTAAATTTATTCTTGTTATTAACTAAAATTTTCCTAGATTTTTAGAGGTTACTATGGACTTACGCAAACTTAAAAAACTAATCGATCTTGTTGAAGAATCAGGCATCGCCGAACTTGAACTGACAGAGGAAGGTGAAACTGTACGTATTAGCCGCAACTTTACATCTAGCGCACCAGCACAGCAACACTACGCAAATTATGCGCCTGCACAATATGCTGTAGCGCCGCAAGCTCAAGCACCACAAGCCGCAGTGGCTGAAGTTCCAGTGGTTGAAGAAGGTCATGCCGTTAAATCACCTATGGTAGGCTCGTTCTACCGCTCATCTTCACCAGATGCAAAACCATTTGTAGAAGTGGGCGATACAGTGGCTGTAGGTGATACGCTTTGTATCATTGAAGCCATGAAACTATTAAATGAAATTGAATCAGACAAAGCTGGCGTTGTTAAGAAAATCTTAGTCGAAAACGGCTTGGCTGTTGAGTACGGCGAGCCACTATTTATTATTGGCTAATAAAAATTTAAAAGGTATTTAACAACATGGCTATGTTTGACAAAATCTTAATTGCTAACCGAGGCGAAATCGCCCTTCGCGTTCAGCGTGCGTGTCGCGAACTTGGTATCAGAACGGTTGCTGTTCATTCTGAAGCAGACCGAGAAGCTAAATATGTAAAATTAGCGGATGAATCTGTATGTATTGGCCCTGCACCTTCTGGTCAAAGTTACTTAAATATTCCAGCTGTGATTAGTGCAGCTGAAGTGACCGATGCGCAAGCAATTCATCCAGGTTACGGTTTCTTATCTGAAAATGCTGACTTTGCTGAACGTGTAGAACAAAGCGGCTTCGTATTTATCGGCCCCCGCGCTGAAACTATTCGCTTAATGGGCGATAAAGTATCGGCTAAAGATGCAATGAGAAAAGCGGGCGTACCTTGTGTACCCGGTTCTGACGGCGCGTTGCCAGATGATCCAGCTGAAATCATTAAAATCGCTAAAAAAGTAGGCTACCCTGTCATTATTAAAGCCTCTGGCGGTGGTGGCGGACGAGGCATGCGCGTGGTGCATACTGAAGCAGCATTGATTGCCTCAGTGAATATGACAAAAGCCGAAGCGCAAGCAGCTTTTGGTAATCCAGTGGTTTACATGGAGAAATACCTAGAGAAACCGCGCCATATTGAAATTCAGGTACTGGCTGACCAGCATGGCAATGCAGTATTTTTAGGTGAGCGTGATTGTTCTATGCAACGCCGTCACCAAAAAATTCTTGAGGAAGCACCCGCGCCATTACTTAACCCACGATTACGCGACAAAATTGGTGAACGTTGTGCTGAAGCCTGCCGCAAAATTAAATATCGTGGCGCCGGTACTTTTGAATTCTTGTATGAAAACAATGAGTTCTACTTCATTGAGATGAATACTCGTCTACAGGTTGAGCATACAGTGACTGAAATGATTACTGGCATTGATTTGGTGCAGCAACAGATTTTTGTAGCCGCTGGTGAAAAACTCAAATTCCGTCAAAAAGACGTTGTGCTTAAAGGCCATGCCATTGAGTGTCGCCTAAACGCAGAAGATCCATACACTTTTGTACCATCTCCAGGCAAAATTACTACGTTCCATATGCCAGGCTGCCCTGGTGTGCGTATAGATACACATGCTTACGCGGGCTACACTGTGCCACCCAATTATGACTCTATGATTGGTAAGTTGATTACTTACGGTGACACGCGTGAGCAAGCTATTGCCCGCATGCGTATTGCCTTATCAGAAATGATGATAGGCGGTATCAGCACAAATGTAGCATTGCACGCGGACCTAATGGCGGATGCGGCTTTTCATCTAGGTGGTACAAGCATTCATTACCTTGAACAAAAGCTCGGTATTTACAATAAATAAGCTTTTCATTCCAGATTCGATCGAATACTACTTTACAGGCTCTAGCTGTAACATTTAGATTACTCTTCGTTTGAATCTGGCATGAAATAGATAGGGTTTTGCATGGCGTGGGTATCGTTAAAAATTGAAGCACAAGATAATACGGCGGATCTAATTAGCGATACGCTAATGGCACAGGGTGCGCTTTCTGCCATTATTGAGGATGCAAACGCCGACACATTGGACGAGCAGCCAATATTCGGTGAGCCAGGAGACCCACCGCCCGGCATTTGGCAACAAAACCTTGTCAGTGCTTTGTTTGATGAGGGTATTGATGTTAAAAAAGTGATCGCTGATTTGGAACGTGAAACCAAATTAAGCAATCTGCAGTACTCTACTGAAATAATACAAGAGCAAGATTGGGTGCGCGCGACGCAATCTCAGTTTGAGCCGATTAAAATTACCGATAATTTGTGGATTGTGCCTACATGGCATAGCGCGCCAAATGTAGACGCGATTAACATCGTATTAGATCCGGGCTTAGCTTTTGGCACAGGCAGTCACCCTACTACACATCTGTGCTTGAAATGGCTGACTGAAACGGTATCAGCGCAAGATTCTGTTTTGGATTATGGCTGCGGCTCAGGTATTTTAGCGATTGCCGCTAAGAAACTAGGTGCATCTGAAGTCATCGGTACAGATATTGACCCGCAAGCCATTCAATCTAGCGTGTACAACGCCGAACAGAATGCCGTGTCGGCTGACTTTTATCATGCAAGCAAATACCAATCGCGTGAATTTGATATAGTAGTGGCTAATATACTCTCAAGCGCACTAAGCGTATTGGCGCCTGCACTGGCAAAATCCTGCAAAACTGGTGGTAAAATTGCACTTTCGGGTATTTTGAAAGAACAAGCCGCTGACATTAGCGCTATTTACGCAGAATGGTTTAACATGCAAGCACCACAAACCATGGATTCTTGGGTGTTGCTCACCGGCACTAAAAAATAGAGTAAAAAATGACCAACGTCACTAATTGTCCCAATTGCCAAACGCAATTTATTGTTACTGATGAACAACTTAACCAACATAATGGCAAAGTACGTTGTGGGCATTGCTTACATGTCTTTGATGCAACAAAAGAGTTAGTTGATGTAAATGCGGCTGAAGTTATAGGTGACGCTGATTTAGCCGCCATCAATGACGAAACTCAAGTACAAGATAGCCACGTTGAAGATCACGAAAACTCGCAAATAAATGACGAAGCAAGTGAGATTGTTAATAAAGCCTTACTTAAAGACAGTCAAGCCAGCTACTTTCAAACAATTGAC
>JANLZY010000435.1:0-3060 GCA_031359365.1 Methylotenera sp.
TAAAATAATATTATTTATCGCCATTTTATTAGCATTTGCGCTATTGGTTATAATTGGCAATACAGTACGGATGCAAATACTGACACAAAAAGATGAAATTGAAGTAAGCCAATTAATGGGTGCCACTACCAGTTTTATAAGGACACCTTTTTTATATGCTGGCATTTTGTACGGCTTATTTGGCGGCTTGCTAGCGATTTTAATGATTGCAATTGTGATTCAAATATTCAATTTATCAGTAGCAAAAATTTCAACGCTTTATAGTAGTGACTTTAGTTTAAATCTTTTTAATGCAAATTTATTTTGTATCATTATTGGCAGTGCCATTCTTATTGGCTGGCTCGGCTCATATCTTGCTGTAACTCGCTCGGTTGCATCTATTAAAATTAATTGAAACTTTTCTCCACTAGCACTCTCATACAGAGAGTGCTAAAATATAAGTTATTGGAGGATTAAAATTCAATGAGTAACGCATTAACTTTACCTGTATTAACCGCAACTGATAGCCTAGAGCATTATTCTAGAGCGATTAAGTCGTATCCTATTCTGACAGCTGAGGAAGAGTACTCTTTAGCCGTAAAATTCAAAAGTGATAATGACCTAGAAGCTGCTCGTCAGCTTATTGTGTCGCACTTAAGATTAGTCGCGAGCATTGCGCGTGGCTATAATGGCTACGGCCTGCCTCAATCAGATTTAATTCAAGAAGGCAATATCGGCCTGATGAAGGCGGTAAAACGCTTTGACCCAGAGCGCGGTGTGCGCTTGGTGTCTTTTGCGATGCATTGGATTAAAGCTGAAATGCACGAATATATTGTGCGCAATTGGCGTATGGTAAAAATTGCGACGACCAAAGCACAACGTAAACTATTCTTTAATTTACGTAGCATGAAAACTGGCTTAAATAGCTTACAACCAGCTGAAGTAGCGCATATTGCTAAAGAGTTGAATGTTAAGCCTGAAGAAGTGCTGGAAATGGAAGCGCGCTTAAATGGGCATGAGATTTCACTTGAAGCAAATATTGATGATGATAGTGATGAGCAATACAGCCCGATAGCCTATTTACCTGATGAAGGTTTGGAGCCACTTGAAGCTTTGCAGTCTAAGCAAATTGAAATAGCTGAAACTACAGGCTTAGCTAATGCGCTTCAGAATTTAGATGATAGAAGCCGTCGGGTCGTTGAAGCGCGCTGGTTACAAGATCAAGGCGGCAAAACTTTACATGAGCTCGCTGATGAATTCGGTGTTTCAGCTGAGCGTATTCGCCAAATCGAGCAAAAAGCGATGCAGAAAATGAAAAGTTTAATGTTAGCTAGTCGTTAATATCTAGGTTTTAGTAAACGTTAAATAAAAAAGGCTGCATTGCAGCCTTTTTTATTTAACGTTTATTTATATCAACGAGAATTTACTAAATTACGCAGCCATTTCGCTTTCAACGGGCTCAAACGCCAGCGCATTTTTCATATGCATGCGCAATACTTTCAGGTCATCTAACTGCGCTTGTATACTCTTCTCAATCGCTTCCAACTCTAAAATTCGATCCTCTAAAGTGTCAGTCGCTTTATAAATACGTTTAATGCTTTCTAAACGACGACGCAATTGCAATTGATGCTCACGTACTTGCGATTCCATTGGCGAAATCACTGCCTTCAACCAATTTTCAATATCACGATTTGCCACTTCATACACATGAATCACACGGCTAGCCAAGGTTTCAAAGAACTTGGTAGTGAGCGTCATTTTTTCATTGGCAATCATATTAAATGCAGTGTTAAATTGCTCTTTATATGCTCGTTCTAATTTAGCCAGTTCTTTTTGATAACGTAATGTTGAGAAAGCAGGTGGGTCAGACTTGCGCAGACCATGCTCTTTAGAGAACTTCTCATACATCACATCCATCATTTTTTTAATTTCATCTATTTGTGCATCAGATGAAACCAAGCGTGTTTTCAATTCACTGAAAAAATTATCCATTGCATCACGGATAGTTTTAGTGAAACTTGCACCCTGCATAGTTTCACGCGTCGAATGCACATGCGTTTTAAGCGCTTCCATGCCTAAAAGTGTGAATAAGCGATTGGTGTGTTGCGAGAAAATACTACGCAAAGCTTGAAAACGTTGTAAGCCTTTTTCAAAATTCTCTTTATCAACCTTGACCTTATTCATCATGTGTTCAACAACGTCTTCATTCTTACCGCGCAAACCGCGCAACTCAAGCAACTGATCATTGATGCCTGAAATACGCGCATCTAGAATTAAATGAGAGTTGGCGATTAAGTCTTCGATTTCGTTTTGTGTATTATCACGAACGATTTCTTTTTTAGATGGAATCAGTTCGTTAGACAAAGCACGTTCTAGCTCTAAAATACGGCTCTTTTCGAGCAATTCTGGATCGTTATTAACCTTAGCTAACAAGCCCTTTTGCGCCGAAATAGGGAATATTTGGTTTGTTTCTAAGCCTAATAAATCTGCACTGGATTTGATTTGCTTAGTCAGTTCTTTTTGAATTTCTTCTTCGTCTTTTAGCTCATCCCAAAGGCCATCAATTTTATTAAGTACAGCTAAACGGCCTTTTTGTTTCCAGCGCGTGCCACTAATATACTGGCGCCATACGTCAATTTCCGACTTAGTGACGCCAGTGTCAGCAGCCAAAATAAACAACACTGCGTGGGCATTTGGTAGCATATTCAAGGTTAATTCAGGCTCGGTACCAATTGCATTCAAACCTGGTGTATCTAAAATAACCAAGCCTTGCTCAAGTAGCGGGTGCGGGAAGTTAATCATCGCATAGCGCCAACTTGGCACATCAATAGTGCCGTCTTTATTAACGCTTAGCGCATCATCCGCACTGTTAGGATCAAACAAACCATATTTTTCAGCTTCTAACACTGACACAGCTTTAGTATTACTCACCTCTTTAAAAGCGCTGACCATGCTTTCGTTTGACTCAATGTCAAAGGTGACTGTTTTCCACTCTTCTGGATAACGTTTATATTCTGTGGTGGTGGCATCAGATAAGCGCGTTTCAATTGGCAACAACATAATTGAACTTGGCTTAGTTTT
>JANLZY010000452.1:0-6664 GCA_031359365.1 Methylotenera sp.
GGCATAACGATGGCGCGAGCAAACTGGCGTGCCGTATCTGGCAGCACTGCTTTTAAGGCTACGCCATCACGTAAATGTAAGTGCCAGTCGTCTGGGCGCGTGATTGTAATTGAAGTCGTGGTAAGTGAGTTTGGCGTAGTCATATTTAAGGCTTTAACTGATTGAGTTAGATATTTTCTTTAAGGATTTTCTTTTAGCTTTAAGGCAAATTCGTACAACACATTTTTCTTTTCATGCGTGATTTCAGTGGCTAATTTTACTGCCTGTTTGAGCGGCAAATCGGCAAGTAATAATTTCAATATCCTTACCGTTTCCTCTGGAATCTCTTCCGCCTCTTTTACCGCAGCAGCTTCTACCAACAACACAAATTCGCCACGCTGCTGATTGGTATCAGCCTGCAACCAAGCACTAGCTTTACTTGCTGCGCAGGTATAAAACGTTTCAAAAGTTTTAGTGAGTTCTCGTCCAAAAGTAAGTCGGCGCTCAGCACCAAGTACATTTGCCAAGTCTTCCACGCACTCCACAATGCGATGCGGCGCTTCGTAGAACACCAAAGTCACGGTTTGAGATTTTAAGCTTTCCAATACTTTACGGCGCGCGGCACCACTAGCTGGTAAAAAACCGTGAAAGTGAAAGCCACTTTGTGTAATGCCAGAAGCTGATAATGCCGCAATAACAGCGCTAGCACCCGGAATTGGCACAACTTTAATGCCCGCTTTGCGGACTAAATCAACTACCACCGCTCCTGGGTCGCTAATACCTGGCGTACCAGCATCTGTAACCAAGGCTATATTTTCACCTGCTTGCAGTTGCGCCAATAACTTTTCTGCGGATTGATGTTCATTATGCTCATGCACAGCTATGAGTTTCTTGCTGATGCCAAAGTGTGATAACAAACCTGAAGTATGGCGCGTATCCTCAGCGGCAATCGCATCTACCGTTTTAAGTGTTTCTAAGCCGCGAATGGTCATATCGCCCAAGTTGCCGATAGGCGTTGCGACTACATATAACGTACCTGTTGATGTAACCGCGCTCATGCAAACCAGCCATTTAATTTAAAATCGTTCATACTAGAAGTTTACAGCTTTAGCTAATATCTCGTCCATGAAATTAAGTTTATGAAATTAAGCAAAAACAACGCAGGACTTGAAGCCGAGAAGTTAGCTGCAACTTTTTTGGCGAATCACGGCCTTAAATTAGTCACGCAAAACTACCATTGCAAATACGGTGAAATTGATTTGGTGATGAAAGACGCCAAAACGCTGGTGTTTATTGAGGTTAGGCTGAGATCAAACAGCCAATTTGGTAGCGCTGGCGCCAGCATTACAGCGCAAAAGCAGCAAAAACTCATACTGACAGCGCAACATTATTTACAACAGCATGGCGACTGCCAATGCCGATTTGACGCCATCTTAATGAATAAAGCTGATGTCAATCACATCGAGTGGGTTCGTAATGCATTTGACGCATAATGAGCGTATCATTCGCGAAAATGCTGTTTTACAGTGCTAATATAAAACGTATTTAAAGCTTAAAGATATAAGTTAAAATTAACCTAGGGGTTATCTAAAGTAACATCAAGGAGCAATCTATGAAATCAAGTATGACCAAACAAACCGCACTAAAGCTAATCTTATCCGCAGCACTTATTTCACAAATCACCGCTTGCATACCCGTTGTCGTTGGAGGTGCCGCAGCTACTGGCGCAATGGCTGCCGATAGACGCACTTCTGGCATTTATGTAGAAGATGAGAATATCGAACTAAAAGCTGTGAAAAAAATGGAAACAAACTTGGGCGAAGACGCGCATGTGAACGTCACCAGCTACAACCGCAATGTATTACTAACAGGTGAAGTGCCTGTGGCTGAATCTAAATCTAAAGCGGAAAACTTGGTAAAAGAAATCACCAACACACGCTCAATCACTAACGAAATTACTGTTGGGCCTAAATCAACTATTGGTTCACGTAGCAACGACAGCTACATCACCTCTAAAATCAAAACAAAATTTGTAACTGAAAATAAATTCCCAGCTAACTATGTAAAAGTAGTCACCGAAAATAGTGTAGTTTATTTATTAGGTATCGTTACTAATAAAGAAGCTGACGAAGCGGTAGAAATCGCTCGCAATACTGATGGCGTGACTAAAGTGGTTAAAGTATTTGAATACTTACCATAAAGGAGACACCTGCGCGCCTTGGGCATCTCACCAGCTTGAGGCGGTGCATTTAAACTGAAAATGCTATAATACGCAGCACAAATAACACAGAACACCTCTGAAATACGGCTAAAAGAATTGGTAAATCACACATGACAACACAACCCACAATGACACAAGTAAGCGGCGAAATTATCATCGAAGGTAACACGCGTGCCGGCAAACCTTTTCGCCCTAGCGACTGGGTGGATCGTATGTGTAGTACTTATGCCACCTTTGGCGAAGACCGTAAACTGAGATACTCACCGTACTTAAAACCAAAAGTAGTGAACGGCGTACGCTGCCTAGCGGTAGATTTGAAGCTAAAAACCGTGAACCCTGAAGGTTATGCACAATTGATGCATTTTGCTGATGAAAATCAGCTGAATGTTTTAGACGCTGAAGGCAATAGCATCGCGGTGCCTCACTAGCTAAACACACTGGCGTTTACCTAATTTACTTAGCAACGCCAATTATTTTTTCAATATATTGCTTAGTAATTAAGCCACGTTTAATTTTAACCAACTCACCTTTTGGGTTATAAATAAACGTGGTGGGCAACACATCAGCTGTTCCAATCTGTGCAGCAACTTCATCGTCACCCAGAACAATCGGATACGACATCAGCATATCATCGACGTAATCCGCCACCTCTTTAGTGCTTTTGTAATCAAAAACAACACCTAATATCATCAAATCTTTTTTTCTGCGGTGATCATAAAGATTGACCAAATCTGGCACTTCCTCTAAACATGGCGGACACCAAGTTGCCCAATAGTTCACAAGCACCCATTTACCTTTGTAAGCAGCCAGTTTGTGTTTAACGCCAGCGGTATCTTTTAGCTCAAAAGAAGCAGGCGCTTTCTCAGCAGCAGTCACCAATGAACTGGCCGTGAGGAATAGCAATAAAGAAAGACTGAGTAAAAGTTGGCGCATTGAATAACTCTCTAAAAAGCTACGATTAAAATCAAACAAATCACCCATTTAGTCGCTAATTAAGCGCCACCCAGATGAATGTTATTTTGCCAGTGTAAATACTAGTGTAAATGTAAACATTATCATACAATCATAAATCTGCCTTAGGCCTATAAGAAGTAAAAAAATGGCGTTAAATCTTAATATTCCTGCACTTAAAGATAATCCAATTATCATTGCCGAGACTCGGTCACAGAAAATCAACCAGTCGCTGTTGGATCATATTGCCAAGAATCCGCTAGACATTGCCTCGCACTTACACAGTGAATTAGAAATATTAAACCGCCAGAAAATATCTCCAACCAATAGAGCACAAGCGCTTGATGCGTATCGCCCGCTATTAATTAGCACCGTGCAAGCGCTTGCTGAAGACTATAGCAACGCGGCTTTACCATTACACGACAAAGCCAAATTGGCAGCAGCTGCAGCAGAGTCATTATGGTTAGAGCTAGGCTATGGCTACAAACTTGTGTTGGTTGATTTGCAAAATCAGCTGATTAAATTGGGCACCGACAAAAGCTCAGCAAATGCCATACAACGTGCTATGCACGCTGTAGCAGAACACGCACTAACCTACTATCAAACATACTCAACTCCGCCAGAACATATATGGAGCGACTTGCATCAACTTTATTTTTGCGCCATAAAACTTGGTGTACAAAACGTTAAAGTAGATGAAGAGAAAGCCGTAGTCGGGTCAACCGCGACAATTGCCAACACCATAGAAAACACTTACAAGCATGCATTATTGATGTCACTTGCTGACCCTCAGCATTTAACACAGAAGAACATGCGTTTAGCCGCTGAATATTTAGCATTTCATGTTGAAAATGCAAGAATATCGATTGTTGCGCCTTTAGAAATCACCACCAGCTGTTTTATTGTCAATCTATCTTCAAACAAGCCACCGGTTCCATATAGCAAACAGAAAGTCGAACCCAATCCTGACAGTGACATTCTGTTACAGACCTTAGATTTAGTGATTGGTATCCACCAAGATTTAAATTCTTTGCAAAATAATCAACTACCTAAAGATGGCGGCGTTCCTGCAAATGCAAATCGTGATGAATATATCGATTTGTTAACCTACCTCATCAAGCATTGGGGCGTTACGCAAAAACGAATTTTTAACCGCACCAAGTCCGAGGGTGAGATTGAGATTGTGACTGGCATTCCTGCCATACATTATTTCTCTAGTGCCAATGTAAAACACTCTGCGAATGCGAACATTGGCAAACTCCAGCATAGCGAAAATATGCCAGAGCCTTCACGCTGGCATATTATTAACATCAGTGCGATTGGCATGTCGGTTAGACGCCACGCTACCGCTGAAAAAAATATACGCATTGGCGGGCTGTTAGGCTTTAAAACTAAAAATGAGCAACATTGGTCTATAGGCTTAGTACGCTGGGCAGCCTGCGGTAGTAGAGATAGGCTTGATATTGGCGTACAATTAATCGCACCACGTGCACAAAGCGCCATTGCTCACATCGACAAAACAGGCCGTGAAGAAATGGTTTTGTTACTGCCAGAGCTAGTCGCTGTAAAACAATTTGCGACAATTATTGCTCGGATTGGCACATATCAACCTGCGCGCCAATTATCGATCACGTATAATAACAGCACACATGTGATTATGCTCACTAAAATTGTGGAGCGTTCACATCATTTTGAACGCGTACAATATAGTGTCATTAATTAGTAAAACTATCTTTAATGGAAGTGGTCATTACCTGAGCATCACTTAACATTGCAGAAATTTACTTTTAACTAGATCTTTCGCATTTTGCACTTCACTAAAACAGTTTTTTTCGTTACGATACGTAATTAATTTTTTAAAAGCATTAACCAATTAGAGGTTTTCCATGAGCGAGCATATCACACACCTTAACGACGCAAGTTTTGAACAAGATGTTCTACAGTCACAACTTCCTGTTTTAGTAGACTACTGGGCAGAATGGTGTGGTCCTTGCAAAATGATTGCGCCAATCTTAGATGAAATTTCTAAAGAGTATGCTGGCCGTCTTAAAGTGGGCAAACTAAATATTGATGATAATCAACTAACACCACCAAAATACGGCATTCGTGGCATTCCAACATTAATGCTATTTAAAAATGGTAATGTAGAAGCGACCAAAGTAGGTGCATTATCAAAATCTCAATTAACAGCATTCATTGACAGCAACATCTAAACCATTTAGGCTGTACGTGTCATCACAAATGCTTGATTTCTAAACTCCTTATAAATCAAGCATTTTTTGAAATTATCCTTTAATTTAAATCTGTAGTTCTCAATCCTGCCCCACACAATTCTTGTTTTAGTGAGCCTCCATGCACTTATCCGACCTTAAGCATTTACCCGTTACAGAGCTAGTAGAAATGGCCATCGCCGATGAAATTGATAATGCTAGCCGAATGCGCAAGCAGGATTTGATTTTCGCCATTTTGAAACATAAAGCGAAAAAGGGTGAAAGCATTTTTGGTGATGGTACGCTAGAGGTGCTACAAGATGGTTTTGGATTTTTGCGCTCTCCGGACACGTCTTATTTAGCGGGTCCAGATGATATTTACGTATCACCTTCACAAATCCGCAGATTCAATCTACACACTGGCGATAGCATACAGGGTGAAATTCGCATTCCTAAAGATGGTGAACGTTACTTTGCGCTAGTTAAAGTCGATGTAGTCAACGGTGAAGCGCCTGAGAACACAAAACATAAAATTTTATTTGAGAATTTAACACCGTTATTCCCAACGATTCCGCTTACATTAGAGCGTGATATTAAAGGTGTTGAGAATATCACTAGCCGTGTAATTGACATGATTGCACCAATTGGCCGCGGTCAGCGTGGTTTGTTAGTCGCCAGCCCGAAAAGCGGTAAAACCGTGATGATGCAGAACATTGCGCATGCAATCACTGCCAATCACCCTGATGTTATTTTAATCGTATTGTTGATTGATGAGCGTCCTGAAGAGGTGACCGAAATGACACGCTCAGTGAGAGGCGAAGTCGTTGCTTCTACCTTTGACGAGCCTGCAACACGCCACGTACAGGTCGCTGAAATGGTGCTTGAAAAAGCTAAACGTTTGGTTGAGCATAAAAAAGACGTGGTCATTCTACTAGATTCTATTACTCGTTTAGCACGTGCTTACAATACGGTTATTCCATCATCAGGTAAAGTATTAACTGGTGGCGTGGATGCCAATGCATTACAACGCCCAAAACGCTTCTTTGGCGCTGCTCGCAACATTGAAGAGGGTGGCTCATTAACGATTATTGCTACAGCCCTTGTGGATACTGGCTCTCGCATGGATGATGTCATCTATGAAGAGTTCAAGGGTACAGGTAATATGGAAATTCATCTTGATCGCAAGATGGCTGAAAAACGTCAGTACCCTGCAATCAATGTCAACAAATCTGGTACACGTCGTGAAGAGTTGCTCATCGAAAAAGATGTGCTACTGAAAATTTGGGTACTTCGTAAACTACTC
>JANLZY010000355.1:0-8234 GCA_031359365.1 Methylotenera sp.
CTACGCAAAGAGTGCGATGAGCATGGCATTCTGCTGATTTATGATGAGGTGCAAACTGGTTTTGGCCGTACCGGTAAATTATTTGCGGCAGAACATTACGACGTGATACCAGATATCATCACTATGGCAAAAAGCTTAGCCGGTGGTACTACTTTATCTGCGGTTTGCGGTAAAGCTGAAGTGATGGATGGTCCTGCACCGGGTGGTTTGGGTGGAACTTACGCAGGTAATCCATTAGCCATTGCAGCTTCTCACGCCGTACTGGATATTATTGAAGAAGAAAACTTAGTTGAGCGCGCGAATGTGTTGGGGGCAAAACTCACAGCACGCCTTAAAGCGGCGCAAACTAAAGTACCTGCAATTAAAGATGTGCGCGGACTGGGCTCTATGATTGCCGCTGAGTTTTTTGACCCTGCAACCAATGAACCTTCTATGGATGCAGTAAAACGTGTGCAACAAGCGGCGTTAGCTGAAGGCTTGATACTGCTGACTTGTGGCGTTTATGGTAATGCCATTCGCTTTCTGTACCCATTAACAATTCAAGACGAAATATTTGATGAGGCGCTTGATATTATTGATAGAGCATTGGCTAAA
This sequence comes from Methylotenera sp., assembly GCA_031359365.1. Taxonomy (GTDB): domain Bacteria; phylum Pseudomonadota; class Gammaproteobacteria; order Burkholderiales; family Methylophilaceae; genus Methylotenera. The sequence goes on from JANLZY010000355.1 coordinate 595, forward strand.
GCTTAATTACAGCAAGCTAATTCTGTGAATTAGTGAGTACGCTACTCCAAAGAAGCAACGTACTCGCTATAATAGAGTTCACATCAGCATCAATTTTTACTGCGTTAATTTTTATTGTATTAACTTTTACTAAAGTATTCTAGGTTTCTCACATGCAAATCCAAACAATTAAAACCACAGCTTTTAATGATCAGAAACCTGGTACTTCAGGTTTGCGCAAAAAAGTAAAAGTCTTTCAGCAAACTGGTTATTTAGAGAATTTTGTACAAAGTATTTTTGATACGCTTGATGTGCCAAATAACGCTACATTGGCGCTTGGTGGTGACGGCAGATATTTTAATCGTCAGGCGATTCAAATTATCATACGCATGGCAGCGGCTAATGGCTTCACGCGAGTACTTGTTGGTCAAGCGGGTATTTTATCGACGCCAGCTTGCTCACATATCATACGTAAATACAAAACATTTGGTGGCATAGTGTTGTCGGCCAGTCACAACCAAGGTGGTATTAATGGTGACTTTGGCATTAAATATAACATCAGCAACGGCGGCCCTGCGCCTGAAAAAATCACTGATTCTATCTATGATATAAGTAAAAAAATCACAGAATATAAAATCGCCGATTTGCCTGAAGTTAATGTCGATACATTAGGTCAATCGGTATTCAACGATGGAAAATTTACGGTAGAAGTCATTGATGCTGTTCAAGACTACGCAGATCTAATGCAAGAGCTATTTGATTTTTCAGCTATCAAAAAATTACTGGCAAGTGGCTTTAAAATGCAGTTTGACGCAATGCATGCCGTAACGGGGCCTTATGCACTAGAGATTTTTGTCAATCGATTAGGTGCATCAGAGTCTAGTTTAATGAATTGCATTCCTTCAGAAGATTTTGGTGGCGGTCATCCAGACCCCAATCTAACTTACGCTGAAGATTTAGTGAAAATCATGTTTGCAGGTGAAAGCTCACCAGACTTTGGTGCAGCCTCAGATGGTGATGGCGACCGCAATATGATTTTAGGTAAAAACTTTTTTGTTACGCCTTCTGATAGTCTCGCGGTTCTCGCCGCGAATGCAACTCTAGTGCCAGCATATGCTAACGGCATTGCTGGCGTGGCGCGTTCAATGCCTACTAGTGGCGCAGTTGACCGCGTTGCAACTAAGTTAAGTATCCCTTGTTACGAAACGCCAACAGGCTGGAAGTTTTTTGGCAATTTGATGGATGCAGGCAAAGTGACTTTATGTGGTGAAGAAAGCTTTGGCACCAGCTCTAGCCATGTACGCGAAAAAGATGGTTTATGGGCGGTATTGTTTTGGCTGAATGTACTGGCGAAAAAAGGCATGTCAGTTGAGCAAATTCTGATGACGCACTGGGCAGAATTTGGCCGCAATGTGTATTCACGTCATGACTACGAGGCCATTCCAACCGATGCTGCTAATAGCGTCATCGAACATATAAAATCTCAATTTACTAGCTTGCCTGGCCAGTCATTTGGCGCATACAAAGTGAAAACCTGTGACGATTTTAGCTATCATGATTCCATCGATGGCTCTATCAGTCACAATCAAGGTATTCGTATATTGTTTGAAGATGGCTCGCGTATCGTGTTTAGATTGTCTGGTACAGGCACAGAAGGCGCGACGATTCGTATTTATTTAGAAGCTTTTGACCCCGATGTGAAAAATCATCATTTAGATGCACAAGTGGCACTGGCTGAAATGATACAAATCGCGTTGAAGATTTCTGAGCTGAAAGAAAGAACTGGTCGCGATACGCCTACAGTGATTACCTAAGGTTTTGTAGGAGCGGTCTCTGAGCGCGAAAAAACGACACAATTTCACGACTGTTTCGGGGCTACAAGCCCCTCCTACATAAAGCTATTCCACCTGCTTAATCGTCATCTCACCTTTATAAAGCCTAACATCCATGCGGTTTAGAAACGACATGCCGAGTAGCACGTCGCCATCTAAACCAGGTGCAATCATCGCCGATACATCCTTGGCGTCCACGCCACCTAGCTTGACCGAACGCAAACGCACCATATAACCAACGCTATCGCCATTAGCCGTATTGGTGCGTATGGCGTCTATGCTGCTCAATTTAAGTTTGTCTGCAATATTATGTGAAATCGCCACGCCTGTGGCGCCGGTATCTACTAGCACATTGACTTTTTCACCATTGATAAGCGCTTCCGCTCGATAATGACCATCTAAACCACGCTTTAATACGACCGTGCTATTCTCACCTAAGCGGTTAATTTTATTAGGGTTTTGAATGTTATCCGACAAGTAGTAAATGGCGCTTGCTAGCGCTATCCAAATGACCGCTATAAGAATAGTATTTTTAGACATGCTATTTTTATTGGGGCTAATTAAGTAGTTGCAATAGGCTTCAATGCAATCGCGACTAATGCAAAGTAAGTGAGATGGTGCAGAAGTTGATCGAAACCCAATAAAATCCAAAACCACTCGCTATTATCAGGCTTAAGGTCGTAGCGTTTGCCCGCATTGATTTTTGCCCAATCAATATGGTAGTGAATTAAGGCATCTGCTAGCGCGTATATCCACGCCCCTGCGCCTAACCAAAAAGCAAAGATAATGAATGTACCAACACCATGCAATGCCGAGTGTGCCAAGCCGCCAGCATGTCCATACGTGCCTTTATTGCGATACATCCATGGGTTGGCTTGCAATGGAAAGTCGCAAATAAAGTGTTTTACAAACAAAAATATTAAGGCTTCGAGCATATGAGTTAAGCTAAAAATTACTCAGCTTCGTCAATCCAAGCCAGTTGTATGGCTTCTAATATTTTTTCACCGCAATGCTCTGGTAAGTCATTAAAGCCATCAAGCCCCATCACCCACTCCATTAAGTCGGTAAAACGTACCGTTTTCGGGTCAATATCAGGGTGTGTATCGTAAAGTGACTCGGCGATCCTTAAGCTGTCAGTCCATTTCATGTGCGTTGTTCCAAAGATGATTAAGTTAATTTATAGCTTATTTATATTATAACTTGCTACAAGTAAGCAACTAAATCTTTTGCCTTTAATCTTATTGCTTGAGCGTGTTAAAATGCGCAAACATTTTTTTCATTAAAATAATCTAGCATTTGGAAAACTAAAACCATGTCGCAAGCACCATTTAACTATACAAATACCCTAAACAAAGCTGATCCAGCCTTAGATGCCATGATTAGTAGCGAAGTTGTTCGCCAACATGAACATATCGAGTTGATTGCTTCTGAAAATTACACCAGCCCAGCTGTGATGCAAGCGCAAGGTTCACAGTTAACTAATAAGTACGCAGAAGGTTACCCAGGCAAACGTTTTTATGGTGGTTGCGAGTATGTAGACCAAGTTGAACAACTGGCTATTGACCGCTTGAAAGCTTTGTACGGCGCAGAATATGCCAACGTGCAACCACACTCAGGCTCACAAGCTAACCAAGCGGTGTATTTCTCTATCTTAAAACCGGGTGATACCGTGATGGGTATGAATCTTGGTCATGGTGGTCACTTAACGCATGGTTCACCGGCTAACTTATCAGGCAAACTTTTTAACATCGTGCCTTATGGCTTAAATGATAAAGAGGAAATTGATTACGACGAAATGGAGCGCATTGCAGTTGAATGCAAACCAAAATTATTAATCGGTGGGGCCTCTGCTTACGCGTTGCGTTTTGACTGGGCACGCATGGCTGAAATCGCTAAAAAAGTGGGTGCGTATTTCATGGTAGATATGGCGCATTATTCAGGTTTAATTGCTGCTGGTGTATATCCAAACCCAGTGCCGCATGCAGATTTTGTAACTTCAACAACACACAAAACTTTACGTGGCCCACGCGGCGGTATTATTTTGGCTAAAGCTGAATTTGAAAAATCATTGAATTCAAGCGTGTTCCCAGCTTTGCAAGGTGGTCCATTAATGCACGTGATTGCGGCTAAAGCGACAGCATTCTTAGAAGCATCGCAACCGGAATTCAAAACTTATCAAGCGCAAGTGATTAAAAATGCCCAAGCAATGGCTGAGGCCTTAGCTGCACGTGGTTTACGCATTATTTCAGGTCGCACTGAATCCCACATGTTCTTGGTAGATTTGCGCACAAAAGGCTTAACAGGCAAAGCTGCAGATGCTGCACTAGGTCTAGCGCATATCACTGTAAACAAAAATGCAATTCCTAATGATCCAGAAAGCCCATTTGTGACTTCTGGTATTCGTATCGGCGCACCGGCAATTACTACACGTGGCTTTAAAGAAGATGAAGCTCGTCAAGTGGCGAATTTGATTGCGGATGTGTTAGATAATCCAACAGATGAAGCAGTGATTGCGGCGACTAAAGCTAAAGTACATGCTTTAACTGCTAGATTCCCTGTTTACGCAGCTTAAATATTGGCCATATTGAATGCGGTTAAATAAAGTAAAACAGTCTAACTTTTCTAATAAGAAGGTATTTATTGGTGGGCTGTTTTTCTTTATTTTCGGTTTTGGACTTTTAATTTATGACGTTTATGGCCTTATCAATAAGTCTAATGTGCTTTTTGCATACCCTAAAGGTAATGTTAGTTACTCACTAAATCCAGTGATATTCTGGATTAGCGGTGTTTTTTGGCTCTTTGTAAGCTTGGCTATTACTTTTGCGGGAGCAAAAATAATTTGGTTGGTTGGCACTAGGCAATTACCTGCCAATAATGGAAATTAAACCAATATGAAATGTCCTTTTTGCGGTGATGCAGATACACAGGTAATCGATTCGCGCGTCAATGACGAAGGCGACTCTATACGCCGTCGCCGTAAATGTGGTGCTTGCGATAAACGTTTCACTACTTACGAAACAGCTGAGTTACATATGCCGCAAGTGGTGAAAACCAATGGTACGCGTGAGGAGTTTAATCGCGAAAAACTGCGTTTATCCTTCACGCGTGCTCTGCATAAGCGCCCAGTGCCTACGGAATATGTGGACCGTGCATTAGATAGAATCTCACAAAAATTACTGAGTTTAGGTGAGCGTGAAATTCCAGCCAGAGATTTAGGTGAAAGCGTGATGCATGAGCTTAAATTGATGGATAAAGTCGCCTATATTCGCTTTGCCTCGGTATATCGCAGCTTTTCGGATGTTGATGACTTTAACGATGCGATTCGCGATTTATAAACGACTTCATTTGCACAATGCTAACCATTAGGATGTAAAACATGAAACTTATTAACTGGGCTACCATTCTTTTCACCGCATTTACTGTTTTGTTAACGATTGTGTTTTTCGGTTGGTGGATGATGAAAGATAGCATCGTGTTTGGCGATGAAAAATTCGACCAAGTAAAATGGATGCAGAGCGCGGCTTCGATAGAAAAAGATTGTAAGCGCGGTGATATGGCTTATGACTTGCAGCAGCATGTGTTGTCAAAAGGTACCAGTAAAGACGCCGTTGGTGTGCTGCTAGGTCGCCCAAGCTACGAAGACGGCAATGCAGTAGAGTATGATCTAGGCAAGTGTATGCACGTTTATCATGGCTTACTACTTTTCTTTGATGAAAATAATCGTTTGATTAATAGCCGTATTTCATCGCACTAAATTAACTACATTGCTATTTGGTTAATCAAAATATCTTGTTCTCAATAGCAGATCACACTTACATGACTACCGCTCTGCGTATGGCGGAGCAAGGCTTGTATACCACTCAGCCCAACCCGCGCGTTGGCTGTGTCATTGTTAAAAACCATCAAGTTGTAGGCCAAGGTGCCCATTTAAAAGCAGGTGAGCCGCATGCGGAAGTGTTTGCTCTGCGTGAAGCTGGCGCGAATGCTGTAGGTGCTGATGCGTATGTCACGCTAGAACCATGTAATCATCATGGGCGTACGCCGCCTTGTGTAGATGCCTTGATTAATGCTCGCGTGAAACGCGTAATTGTAGCGATGCAAGATCCAAATCCTCTGGTGGCGGGTAATGGTATAAAACGCCTCCAAGCGCATGGCATAGAGGTTGCAGTAGGTCTGATGGAAGCCGATTCTAAGTCATTAAACCTTGGTTTTATTTCGCGTATGACCTCTGCTTTGCCTTATGTGCGTTGTAAGGTCGCAGCGAGTTTGGACGGTCGAACGGCGCTAAATAATGGTGAAAGTCTTTGGATCACTGGCGAGCCAGCAAGGCTGGATGTGCAACATTGGCGCGCGCAGTCATGTGCAATCGTGACTGGAATTGGTACGGTGCTTACAGACAACCCAAGCATGAGTGTGCGCTTGGAAAATACAAGTCGCCAGCCGTTACGAGTGATTGTGGATAGTAATCTGCAAACCCCTGCGGATTGTAAAATGCTAAATCCCGAACTGCTTGTAATCAGCCCTGTACTAATAGTTTATGCGCAAGATGCCAATCATAAAGCTGCTGCATTAACTGCTGCTGGCGCACAGCTATTACATCTACCAGATGAAAGTGGCCGAGTAAATCTACACGCTTTACTTAAAAATCTAGCTTCACGTGGCGTCAATGAAGTGTTGCTGGAAGCGGGGCAGGGCTTGAATGGGGCGTTTCTTAGCGCAGGTTTAATTGATGAATTTATTTTTTACTATGCACCTAAATTGATGGGCGCTGATGCTAAGGGTATGTTTGCAATTCCAGAGTTAATTGAAATGCACCAAGCAACTGATTTACAAATTTTTGATGTGCGCCAGATTGGGCAAGATATTCGTGTGCGTGCAAAACCAGTCAAAAGCAAACTTTAAAGACTTATTTCAATCAGCATGCTTATAGATACTCATTGTCATCTTGATGCAGCCGAATTTAATGCTGATCGAAACGATATTGCCTTACTGGTTTTGCAACAAGGAGTTTCAAACATCGTTATTCCCGCTGTGGCGCGTAATAATTTTGATACTGTCATTCAAGTATGCCAACAACACAAACATTGCGCTTATGCGCTTGGTATTCATCCTATGTATGTGGATGATGCGACTTTAGATGACCTTGAAACGCTGAAAACTTACATTCTAGAAAATAACCCAGTAGCGATAGGGGAAATTGGTCTTGATTACTTTGTGACTAACTATAAAAACAACCCAGATCATATTGAAAAGCAAATCCACTTTTTTACCGAACAACTTAAAATTGCTAAGCAGCACAATCTACCTGTGATTTTGCATGTTAGAAATGCCATTGACGATATTTTAAAATATTTACGCCGATATCAAATCAATGGCGGTATTGCACACGCGTTTAATGGAAGCTTTCAGCAAGCGGAGCAATTGATAGCGCTTGGTTTTAAATTAGGCTTTGGCGGAGCGATGACTTATAGCCGCGCTTTAAAGATTCGAGAGCTTGCGAGCAAGTTACCATTAGAATCTATCGTATTAGAAACAGATTCACCCGATATCCCACCTGCATGGGTGGGTGCGGAGGGGCGAAATACCCCGCTAGAACTCAGTAAAATCGCACAGGTTTTAGCTGATTTGAGGCAGGTAAATGTGGCGCAAGTGCTTGATATAACTAGCGCCAACGCCCTAAAAGTTTTGCCAAAATTAGCTGACTTATGCACACCACCTCAAGTGCTACTTTAAGTATTCGTAAAAACCTTTATAAAACAATGTGATTAATTTAAGTATCTGTTTTATATAGGTTTAGTAATAGGTTAAAATTTAAGCGATTTGAAAAAA
>JANLZY010000148.1:0-1759 GCA_031359365.1 Methylotenera sp.
CACCGACTGTTATTGGGCCTAATACTTTAGCGCCCGCACCAATCACTACGCCACATTCTAAGGTTGGATGACGTTTACCTTTATTCCATGAGGTGCCGCCAAGTGTCACACCATGATAGAGCGTGCAGTCGTCCCCAATCACGGCGGTCTCGCCAATGACTACACCCATGCCGTGGTCAATAAACACGCGTCGACCGATGGTTGCACCTGGATGAATTTCAATGCCTGTTAGCCAGCGACCAATGTGCGAACTAAAGCGCGCTGGCCAATAAAAACGTTGTTGCCATAACCAATGAGACATGCGATGCATTAAAAGCGCATGTACACCGGGATAGGTGGTAATGATTTCCCAATGCGTTCTGGCCGCAGGGTCCCGTTCAAAAACGATAGAAATATCTTCTTTAATGTGGTTAAACATACTGGCCTTAAATACCTTAGTATTTATCGTGTTTTCTAGGCGTTACCGTGAGCGTAAGTATGCCACGTAACAGGTTAACTTCTTCTTTTTCTAGCCGAATTCTGGCATAAATACGACGCATACGTTCCATCAGTTTCTTAGGCGCAGCAGGGTTTAAATAGCCAATATGCAGCAACGTTTCTTCTAAGTGCGTATAAAAGCCTTCTAGGCTATCAATCGTTGCAAACTCAGTCATAGTATTGGGGGTGAGTTGCGCATCTTCAAGGCTTGCGTTTTCTAAAACCGCCATTCTGAGCTCATAGCACATGATTTGTACCGCAGCAGCTAGATTGAGTGAGGTGTAATCTGGGTTAGCTGGAATCATTGCCAACATTTGGCAATGATCAAGCTCCGCATTAGATAAACCGCTCATTTCAGTGCCAAATACCAGGGCAACAGGTTGCGTAGTTGCAATCTCTACAGCTCTAGATGCTGCAGTTCGTACATTGACTAACTCATGCGAAAGGCTGCGTTTGCGAGCACTTAACCCAATTGCATAAGCACAGCCTGTTAGCGCTTCAGCGAGCGTTTCAGTCACAATCGCATTCTCAAGCAAATCTGCCGCACCAGTAGATAACGCGGTGGCATGCGAATCTGGGAAGCTATTTGGCTTAACCAAATAAAGGTGCTGTAAGCCCATGGTTTTCATGGCGCGCGCAGCTGAGCCTATGTTGCCAGGATGGCTGGTTTGGCAAAGGATTACGCGAAAATTTTGCAGCGTAGGCAAGTTTTTAGAATCTAATTCTGAGGCCATATATTCAAGTGTTTATTTAATAATCGTAAATTTTATAGAATCTAATTTTGCAGTGACGGCAATAACCGTTAAAATGCTATTTTATCAGTTCTTTAACACGACCTTAATTTAGTTTTTATATGCCTGATCGGCATACAAATTTTTGCGTGATAAAAACCGAACACTTACTAGATTCGAGAAAATATGCATCCCATGCTATCAAATGCAGTGAAAGCTGCTCGCCGTGCTGGCAATATTATTACACGTGCCTCTGAAGACATTGGCTCACTTAAGATTCAAACCAAAACTTACAATGACTTCGTCACTGAAGTAGATAAAGCTGCTGAGCAGGCTATTATTGATACGCTTAAAGAGTTGTATCCAACGCACGGTTTTTTAGGTGAAGAAAGCGGCGAATCTAATATCGAATCTGACTTTATTTGGATTATTGATCCGCTTGATGGTACGACTAACTTCTTACACGGCTTGCCACAATATTGTATTTCAATCGCGCTACAAGAGCGCGGTGTGTTGATGCACGCAGTGGTGTATGACCCTAACAGGAATGA
>JANLZY010000175.1:0-2005 GCA_031359365.1 Methylotenera sp.
AAAAATAGAACGTCGCGCCCACAAGTGACTTGGTTTTCCCATATCAGGCTCTTGCGCTAAATGTCGCGTTGCATGTTGATAAAGCGCATGGTTTGGCGTGAGTTTTTTATAGTTCAACGCTGTACGTTTCACTTTAGGGTTAGCAAATAAAGTCGCGCCAAGTGGCTTATTGCCTAACTCGCCAAGTCCGTTCCATGCACCTCGCAGGCTAGCTCTTGGAATTACGCTGTGCGCAAACACGACAGCTTGACTATTGCCCATGAGTAAAACCTCGCGTATCAATGCGATTTGATCATTTGGTTGGTGTAGTAATGCAACTTCATCTTGAGTTAATTTGGCGTATTTTACTGAAATGGGCTGCACTGCAAATTTGCTGAAGCGTTGTTGTAAGCGCGCGGTAAGAGAGCCATTATCGATTAGCCAAAGTTGCAACCCATAAGCCTGTATAGGTTTGTTAAGCCAGCGCTGGCGGGTGCTAGTAAGATTTTTTTGAATTTTCACGAAAGGAATTATCGCATAAATGGGATGGTCTACGAGCCAATATCCATGCGGCACCTAGGGCAGACGTTATCAATATTAAACCTTGACCAGTTCATCTGCTCGCCCCATCCATCTTTCCAAATGCTTTTCTACTGCAGACGGATGTTCTTTAATTAAGCGATCTGCGATAGTTTTAGCGACGTTTAACAAATCTGCATCACGATTTAAATCTGCGATTTTCAGCATAGGCACACCACTTTGACGTGTACCTAAATATTCACCTGGCCCACGTAAATTGAGGTCAGCTTGCGCGATGGCAAAGCCATCATTGCTTTCATAAATCACTTTTAGCCTTGCGCGGGCAGTTTCAGAGAGCTTGTTTTGATAAAGCAGGATACAAGTGCTTTTTGCGGCGCCACGACCGACGCGACCACGTAGTTGATGCAACTGACTCAACCCCATGCGTTCGGCGTGCTCTATGACCATTAAACTGGCATTGGGCACGTCTACACCGACTTCAATCACTGTGGTTGCCACCAGCAATTGCGTTTCACCTGCGCTGAAAGCTGCCATCACGGCTTGCTTTTCCGCGGGCTTCATACGACCATGCACTAAGCCGATTTTTAATTCAGGGAACTCGCTCTGCATTAACGCATAAGTGTCATTGGCTGTTGCTAACTGCAAAGCTTCAGACTCTTCAATCAACGGGCATACCCAATAGGCTTGGTTGCCTTGCGCACAGGCTTCGCGCACGCGTTGCAAAATTTCATCACGACGCACGTCCGATACCAGCTTAGTGACAATCGGCGTGCGACCTGGCGGCAACTCATCAATAACCGAAACGTCTAAGTCTGCGTAATAACTCATGGATAAAGTACGCGGGATTGGCGTGGCAGTCATCATCAGCTGGTGTGGCTCTGGTTGACCTTTTTGCCGCAAAGCCAAGCGCTGATGTACGCCAAAGCGATGCTGCTCATCAATAATCGCTAAGCCTAGTTTTTTAAATTGCACAGCTTCTTGAAATAGCGCATGCGTTCCAATCACTAGCTGCGCGCTACCATCGGCGATTATTTGCATCGCAGCTTCACGGTCTTTTTTAGACTGGCTGCCCGTGAGCCAAGCAACTTTTATCTTCAAAGGCGTTAGCCAGCCTATCATTTTGCGAAAATGTTGCTCTGCTAAAATCTCCGTAGGCGCCATCAACGCCACTTGCCAACCGCTTTCTATACTTTGCAATGCCGCCATACACGCAACAATAGTTTTACCGCTGCCAACATCACCCTGCAATAAGCGCTGCATTGGGTGCGGCTGTGTTAAATCGTTCTGAATCTCAACCGCGACTTTTTGCTGCGCTTGCGTTAAGGCAAACGGCAAGCTTTTAAGCAAAGCTGAAACCAACTGTTTCGATTGCTTAAACTGTGGCGCATCCACACTGCGACGACGCGCATAGTGTTTACGCATAGAAAGCTGTTGTGCAAGCAATTCATCAAAGGCAAGGCGCTGCAATTCTGTTGTGGTTTTATTT
>JANLZY010000384.1:0-5266 GCA_031359365.1 Methylotenera sp.
AACAGCAAGATGATAATAGCCGGTGCCGCAATATTACGGCTTGCGAGCTTGTTCATCCAAGGTGGTAGGTTAAGCCCGTTCATTAGATGAATACTCCTGCTTCTTCAATATCGTTCACACTAGGCGCAGGTAATAGGCTATGAGGATCAAGCGAATCAGGTACAGCAAGTGTTGTTGGAACTTCTGGGTAGAAACCACCATCCTTTTTAAAGATGCGCATTTGGAACACATAAGCCAATACTTCAGCCACTGCTGAATATAAAGCTTCAGGAATTTCGTTACCTAGTTCGGTGTGTGCGTATAAAGCACGTGCTAATTTTGGTGACTCCATAATGAGTACTTTGTGCTCACCAGCAATTTCACGAATTTTAAGTGCAACTTCATCTGCACCTTTAGCCACGACAACAGGAGCACGCATACCTTCATCTTGGTATTTAATGGCAACTGCATAATGGGTAGGGTTGGTAATCACTACGTCTGCATTTGGAATTTCAGACATCATTCTGCGTTTAGCCATTTCGCGCTGTTGTTGGCGAATTTTGGCTTTAATTTCTGGGTTACCGTCAGACTCTTTAGATTCTTGGCGAACCTCTTCTTTAGTCATTTTTAGCTTGTTAGCGTAGTGATAAAGTTGATATGGCACATCAATCGCAGCAATAAATACTAAGGTGCTGACGATGGTTAAGAAGCCAGTCAACATCAAACTACCTACTTGAGAGATGCTGGATTTTAATGGCAACGTAGAAAGTGTAAGGATCGGCTCCATATCATGTGATATGACAACATATGCCACTATTCCAACGAGCAATACTTTGGCAATGGATTTAACTAACTCAACCAGTGAATTTTTAGAGATGATATTGCTTAACCCTTTAATAGGGTTTAGGCGGTTAAATTGAGGTACGAATGCTTTACCACTAAATATCCATCCACCAACCAATATTGGCGCAGCAATCGCAACTGCTACTAAAATTAAAGCTAGCGGCGCAAATGCCGTTAAGAGTGAAGAGATTGAATCTGCGGTTCTCATTAGTAACACCGTAGGTTCAAAAGCTGCAGTGCGATCAAATTGTAAACCTGAGCTCATGGTGGTTTTTAATGCTTGATTAAGATGTTCGCTCATCATCAGTATGGTTAAGCCAGCGGTGAAAAGCACAGTGACAGTGGCCAACTCGCGAGAGCGTGGCACATCGCCTTCTTTCCGAGCTTCTTCTAAGCGCTTGGAGGAGGCCTGTTCTGTTTTTTCTAAATCGCTGTCTTCTGCCATGACGATTCCTAAAGTTTGTTCAAATCAACATTCAAGTAAAAAATATTTTTTGTTACTTTGTTGACTACATGGAATGAATTATCAGGCGAATTGATGCGATTGCATCTTTGGAATAAAAGGGTGAAACCAGCCCTTTCTTGAGTGCCTAGCGTTAAATTTAGCTAGATTTGATGACTTATACAGCTCTTTTTGAAAATATTTTTATAAATATTTATCATTAAATTCATTTACTTAGAGTTATTTTTAAAAATATTTAATATTTATTTGAAATTTCCCTAAAGTTTTCTAAAGTGCTGCCGATAAATATTTATTAGATGAAACCGAAAGTGTTTTTACAAATTATTTTGTAATCGGATTAAAGAAATTGAAATGAATGCCGTTACAACTCTTAAGGTATTGAGTTTTAGCACGGAAATTAATACGTAAATAGTAGTAACGGTAAAACTTTAGAAAGATTTTAGGATATTTTTTAGAATGAAATTACATATTTAACACACTCTTACACACACTTAAGTATATTTTATATTTCTTAAGTGATTGATATATATAGATTCCAATAGCCCCTTGTAGGTGTTTGTAAGACAAACACCTACAAGGGTGCGTCCGCTTATCCTACCGAATTAACCGACAAACCCTAATTGTTAAGAAGTGTTAACAAGCTCAAAGTACAACCCATACGCGCAACACATTATTTACAACCGAAGTAAAAATGAATGGGGAAATAAAATGAACGAATTTGAAATGATGGCAGAAATTAAAGATGCAAACTTAAATTACTTAATGTTAGCTCAACAGTTAATTCGTTCAGATAAAGCCACTGCAATTTTCCGCTTAGGTATCAGCAAAGACATCGCAGATTTGCTTGAAGGTTTAAGTAACTTACAGTTACTTAAACTCAGCAATGCCAACATGATGCTAGCACGCTTCCGTTTTGATGATAGCGCAATTTTGGGCATGTTAACAAACTACACAAAAGATCGTGCACAAGCTCACTTGCATACTGCCGTTTTAATGGCAGGCCAAAACGCCGAAGCAATGGCACATTAATCAACATGAGTTAGCGAGTAGTATTTGACTATAAGTTAAGGGGAATATAATGGAAAAGAAAAGTGTAGTGAACGAAGCAGAACAAATCCAACTAGCGATTAAAATGATTAAACTAGGTGCTAGATTACAACTGCTGGAATCTCAAACAACCTTATCTCGTGAACGCTTAATCAAACTATACAAAGAGCTAAAAGGCGTATCGCCACCAAAAGGGATGTTGCCATTTTCTACTGATTGGTTCTTAACTTGGCAGCCAAATATTCACTCATCCATTTTCTTTAATATTTATAAATTCATGGTGGATTACACCGATGAAAAAGGCATACATGCCATCATTAAAGCTTACAGTCTTTACTTGCAACAAGTTGAACAAGAGGGCGAAGAAGAACCAGTATTGTCAATGACACGTGCTTGGACATTGGTACGTTTTGTTGAAAGCAAAATGTTGAAAATGCAAAGTTGCAATTGCTGTGGTGGTAGTTTTATTGTTAATACCTATGACTTAAATCACAAGTATGTATGCAATTTATGCCACGTGCCTTCACGCGCAGGTAAAACTAAAAAAGCTAAAGAATTGACTTATAAATTAGTCGCTATACCAGCATAAATATCGAGTAAGCGACTTGTTATAACGCTATTGGTTATCAATATAAATTATGCAAAAAGTGCTTAATAAATATGGTTTGAAATATGGGGTTAAATCTAGTCTGGCGCAATCGCAGTTAGAGCCGAAATCTCAGTTACGAAAGCCAGTAGGTCAGAAGTATTTAGACAAAAAATCATTGTTAAAGAATGCTAAAAATAAGTTACGAACGATAGTTAGGCCAAATATGCGCTTAGTACCAGCAACACTTGCGGTATTGATTCAATGCGCCGCGTTGCTGACAGTAGTTGCAATCACGTGGGTGGTAAATTTTGCTGCCACAGCCTATTTTGGCGTGAACTTAAATATTTCAATTTTTACGTTAGTATTGATGCAGGCACTGACAGCCGCGACATTTTCTTATGTTGCAGGCATGGCAAGTTGGTGGCGTTGGATACACTTATGCTTTCCGCTCGCCGCATGGGTTATGTTTCAATGGCATATCCCAAATGCAGTTTATCTGGTTGGTTTTGTTATCAGCTTGAGTCTGTTTTGGACAACTTTTCGTACTCAAGTTCCATTCTTTCCATCTCGCTCTGTGGTTTGGCAGCAAGTAGCCAACATCATTCCGCAAGATAGTCCTGTGCGTCTTATCGATATTGGCAGTGGCTTAGGTGATATGTCTATGTATATGGCTAAAACAAGGCCAGATAGCCAAATTGAAGGTATCGAAATAGCACCATTGCCGTGGATAATTAGTTTTATTCGCGCCAAATTTCGCAGGTCTTCAGCTACATTTATCTTGGGCAATTATCAGGCGCTGGATTTTGCAAGTTATGATGTCATTTTTGCTTATCTATCACCAGCAGCAATGCGCATGTTGTGGGATAAAGCCAGCCAAGAGATGCGTCCTGGCTGTTTATTAATCAGTCTTGAGTTTGAGATTCCAGGCGTGCCAGAAAGTATGCGTATTCTCGGTAACAAGAACACACCAGAAATTTATGTTTGGAAAATTGCCTAGCCAGCCTTAGTGTTTATTTTCTAGCAGATTTAATCAGTTTTAATTTACGCCAGTTTTTATCTTCAAGCTTGATTGCTAAGCACCGTCTCTCGTTATTTCTAAACTGATTGCTTAGATTTATTGCTAAGTACTATTCACAATATAAGCCTAAAAACAGCCCTTTATTCTACAGATTGATTTGCCTATTAACTTGATATTCTGAAATAAATTAGATAACCGTAATTATCTAGTCCTACAAATTTATTGATCAAGTCTGGAGTAATCAAACATGTTTGTCATTATCGGATACGTTGTTATATGCGGAACCATTTTTGGTGGCTATGCTATGGCTGGCGGCCACTTGGGTGGCTTGTGGCAACCGTTAGAATTACTGATGATTTTTGGCGGGGCGCTAGGGTCTTTTGTAGTGGGTAATGACAGTAAAGCACTTAAGGCTACACTCAAGGCTTTGCCGACTTTGTTTAAAGGTTCTAAATATAACAAAACACTTTACTTAGATTTACTGGCGATGCTATTTGAGATTCTCGCCAAAATCCGCAAAGACGGCATGATGTCGATTGAAAACGATGTTGAAAATCCTGAAGCCAGTCCGCTATTTAGCAAATATCCCAAACTATTACATGATCACCACCTAACAGAATTTATTACCGATTATTTGCGTTTAATGGGTTCTGGAAACATGGATGCTTTTCAGATTGAGACTTTGATGGAAAGTGAAATTGAAACACACCATATGGAAGGCCATGTGCCAGCGCATTGTATTGCAAAACTTGGCGATGCGTTGCCAGCGTTCGGTATTGTCGCAGCCGTGATGGGTGTGGTGCATACCATGGAAAGCTTGAGTTTACCGCCTACTGAATTAGGTATTTTGATTGGTCACGCGTTGGTTGGTACTTTCTTAGGTATTTTACTAGCTTATGGCTTCGTTGGTCCACTTTCTGGCTTGTTAGAACAGAAGTTAGAAGAAAGCACCAAAATGTACAACACTGTAAAAGTTACATTGATTTCTAGCTTAAATGGCTATGCACCTGCGATTGCCGTTGAGTTTGGTCGAAAAATTCTTTACTCAACTGAGCGCCCAGGTTTTGCCGAGCTTGAAACGCACGTTAAACAAGCTAAAGGCAAGTAACTAATTGTTAAACAGTGACTGAACACGGAGCATGCAATGGCTGAAGAACGCGTAAGACCAATTATTGTAAAAAAAATTAAAAAAGGTGGTGGTGGCCACCACGGTGGCGCATGGAAAATTGCTTACGCCGACTTTGTGACCGCCATGATGGCGTTCTTTTTACTGATGTGGTTACTTGGGTCAACCTCAAAAGCGCAAAAAGAAGGTATATCGGAATAT
>JANLZY010000261.1:0-12983 GCA_031359365.1 Methylotenera sp.
AAGGTCTGTATCTAATGAATGCGAGGAAAGATTCTCCACTAAAAATCAAAATTGCAGCATTTGCATGGGCTGTTAAAAACTGGTCTAGACCACTAGGTTTTTTTCGAATAGGTTTAGCCTGCCCACTCATGGGTTCAGGCATGGCATTCTCTTGGCATATTATTAGTCAAGTGAATTTTGCGAGTGGACATATTGTAGAGGATTTGAAATTAGGTATAGATTTTGCAAAGTTAAATATTCCGCCATTATTTTGCCCAGCAGCGCTTATCACGAGCGAATTTCCTGGCAGTGAGGAGGGAATAAACACGCAGCGTACACGCTGGGAGCATGGTCACCTGAGTATGATTCTTAAAGAAGGCTTACCTTTAATAGTACGAGGTATTAAGCAAGCTAATTTGAATATGCTTACTATGGCTATAGATATGTGTTTGCCGCCACTTGCATTATTAGTGTTGATTATTGCTACTATCAGCATAGTTGGGTTGCTGATGACAGCAGTTACACATCAGCTGCTACCGTGGTCTGGTATTCTGATTGATGCTTTGCTGGTGGCGGTTGCTGTGATATTAGCTTGGTGTAAATTTGGACGAAATATCGTTAAATTTTCAGAGTTACTAATGGTGCCCATTTACATTGCAACCAAGATTCCTTTGTATGCTAAGTTTGTTTTTAAGCGTCAATCGGAGTGGGTAAGATCAAAACGCGATAAATAGGCTTTATTATTTGCTAGCTACTATTTTTTTGATTAGTAGCTAGTGTGTGCGGTTGTTTTTGACTAAGACTAATCACGAGGGTGCATATTGCTTTCTACCAAGCCGCAAATAATATGACCAAGTAGCAAATGCGCTTCTTGGACTTTAGGCGTATCAGGTGATGGAATTTCAATTGAGAAATCCACTAGCTCCGGTCTAATCCAGCCATTTCTACCGGTAAAACCAATCACTTTTAAGCCTAGCTCTTTTGCGGCTTCCATACCAGCTATGATGTTGGGTGATTTTCCAGATGTTGAATATGCCCAAAAAACATCTCCAGCAGCGCCTACGGCTTGTATTTGGCGAGAGAAAAGTTTTTCGTATCCATAGTCATTGCCAATCGCAGTTAACACGGAACTATCTACGGTAAGTGCGAAAGCAGCTAAACCAGGTCTGTCATAATTAAATCGACAAACGAGTTCGCCTGCAATATGTTGCGCATCTGCAGCACTGCCACCATTACCAGCTAGCAGCACTTTATTTTTATTTCTCAAAGCTAAGCAAATTCCATCCACACAGGTTTCAACTTGCGAGAGTAATTTTTCATTGCTTAAAATACTTGTAAAGGTATTGATTGATTTTTCAATCTCTTGATTGATGATAGATCTCAAGCTTTTCTCCAGGATTGTGGCTTAGTTACTTTGAAAGTATACGCTGTTCGCCACTTAAATTTGCAAGATATTTCATTTGGATAACTATACATTTATGTAGGTTAAATATCAGGTGTTTTTAGCAAGAATGAGGTTTCAATGATTAACTTTGTGCAATACAAATCAATTACAAATTTGCTGTAGTCAGCACTGTTGTATGTGAATATAATTGAAACGTTGTTAACTTACTAGATGATTGGGCATAATGAAAAAAGTTACTAAAGCAGTTTTTCCTGTTGCCGGTTTAGGCACACGTTTTTTGCCAGCCACAAAAGCCAACCCAAAGGAAATGTTACCCATTGTTGATAAGCCATTGATTCAATATGCAGTTGAAGAGGCAGTTGCGGCGGGAATTACTGATTTAATCTTTATTACGGGTAGAAATAAGCGCTCTATATCTGACCATTTTGATATGGCGTACGAGTTAGAGAATGAGCTTGAGCGTAACGGTAAAACCGAGCTGCTCAAAATTGTACAAAATATTGTTCCTAAAAACGTTAACTGTATTTATATTCGCCAAACGCAAGCTTTGGGTTTGGGCCATGCAGTGCGCTTAGCTAAGCCTGTGGTGAATGACGATGCTTTTGCCGTGATTTTGGCGGATGATTTACTCGACGGTAAAATGCCAATCATGAAGCAAATGGTTGAGGCTTATGATTACTACCGTTGCTCACTTCTAGGCGTTGAGAATGTGCCTGCCGATCAAACCAAGAGCTACGGTATTGTTGCAACCACCCCGCTTAATAAAAATATTGAGCAGGTTTCAGCGATTGTAGAAAAACCTGATCCAAAAGATGCACCATCTACATTAGCGGTGGTAGGACGTTATATTCTGACTCCAAGAATTTTCCATCATTTAGATAATGTAAAAGCAGGTGCTGGTGGAGAAATACAACTAACGGATGGTATTTCAGCACTACTAACCGAAGAGCAAATCTTAGCGTATCGATTTGATGGTGTGCGTTATGACTGTGGTTCTAAATTTGGTTATTTATAGGCGACGGTTCGTTTAGGCCTAAAACATCCAGAGGTTGCTAAAGACTTACGTGCCTTACTAGAGTCTATCGTGAATGATAAAAAGAAAGCTAGTTAAAGCTTGAGTTGGTTTTACGTTTAAAAAGTGCCTGCAGTGATGCGGGCGTTTTTATTTGTTTAACGGAATTAGTGTTATTCGAAATTACGTAAGACAGCGACGTTGGTCATCACAACTTATCGGTCCTTGCTTTATTAGGCACAACTGCAAACGTTGCTAGTCGTGATGAAAGCGCTAACCCAATGTATGATGTTGATAACTTTCAACGCAATTAAAATGCAGGTTTATCAATGATAGGTATTTTATTGGCGGCAGGCTTCTCTAGACGATTTGGTGCATCCAACAAATTATTACAGGTTTTGCCAGATAGTTGTCCCATAGCGCTGGCATCAGCCAAGAGCCTTATTGAAGCCATCCCATTTTCCATCGCAATTGTGAGACCTGAAAATAAGGTGCTAGCGCACTTGTTGCATGATGCAGGGCTTAAGGTGTTTTTTTGCGCCGAGCAAGAGACAGAGATGGCAGATAGTCTATCTGCAGCAATTAAATATTCTGCAGCTTTTAGAGAGTCCTGCGATGGTTTTGTGATTGCGTTGGCGGATATGCCCTATATTGACCCGCAGACTACCGCTGCTATTGCCTCTAAACTGAGTGAAGGTGCATCTATCGTTGTGCCCACTTATCAAGGTAAACAGGGTCATCCTGTTGGATTTTCTGCCAAATTTCGTGCCGAACTTGAAAGTCTGCATGGCGATGAGGGCGCGCGATCGATACTTAAACGTTACCCAAAAGAGATTGTTCTTTTGGAATGTGATGACTCGGGAATTCTTGCCGATATTGATACACCAGCAGACCTCGTGCTTTAACTATTAGGCTGGGCAATACTCATAGATAGGATTTGCGGCGTTAGCTTTTAATTGTTGCGCTCGCACTTGAATAAGCTCCGCAAGTATCGCAATCGCGATTTCAGCTGGCGTGCGACTGCCGATAGACAGGCCGACAGGTCCATGCAATGTTGCAATCTCTGATTCAGTCAGGTCGAACATACGCATACGTTCACGTCGCTTTACTTGATTTTTGATTGAGCCCAGCGCCCCAACATAGAATGCGTTGGATTTGAGCGCTTCAAGTAATGCCATATCATCTAGTTTAGGGTCATGTGTGACGGCTACAATAGCGGTGTAAGCATCGGGGTTTATTTCTACCACGGCATCGTCTGGCATTTCATAAATCCACTCAACGCTTTCTACATGCCACTCGGCACGAATATCTGCACGCGGGTCACAAATAAGTACATCAAAATCCAGCACCTGCGCCATGCTTGCTAAAACAGAGCCAAGTTGATTGGCGCCAATAATCAGTAAGCGCCATTGTGGGCCAAAGTAGCTGTGAAACCAATCGCCGTCAATTCTTGGCGGTCCTTCAGGTAGCACCTGATTAATTTTTACTTGTCCTGTACTCAGGCTAACGGAACGCTTGATTAACTTACGCTGCTCAATATTCTGCAACAGCAATGATAAGTGTGCTGAGTCATTTAAAGGCTCCACAAATATCTGTAGACGACCGCCACACGGAATGCCAAATCGATGCGCATCATCATTGCTTACGCCGTATTCTAGTACCGTGGCTGTTAGTGGTAATTCCTGGTGGCGCGCCTTGTCAGCGAGGTCGTCTTCAATACAGCCACCAGAGACTGAGCCAATCAGATGCCCATCTTCGCGCACCACCAGCAATGCCCCAGGAAGGCGTGGCGCCGACCCCCAAGTATGCATCACGGTAAATAAATGTGCTTTATAGCCGCTATCAAGCCATTCAACAGCTCGGCTTAGCACTTCCCAATCAAGCGATTTCACTTTTTAAGCCAGTTGGTTGCCAATTGGCAGGCTGCGTATGCGCTTACCTGTTGCCGCAAAAATGGCATTGGTCACAGCAGGTGCTACAGGCGGTAAGCCTGGCTCACCGACACCACCCATTTTTTCAGTACTTTGAACAATATAGACTTCAACCTTAGGCATATCGGCCATGCGCATCACCTTGTAGTCGTGGAAGTTTGATTGTTCTACCATGCCATCTTTGAATGTGATCTCACTTTGCATTGCAGCACCAAGGCCGAAAGAAATACATGACTCCATTTGTGCTTTCAGAGAGTCTGGATTGACTGATAAGCCGCAATCAATCGCACATACCATGCGATGTACTTTAACGACACCTTTATCTACGGAAACTTCTGCAACCTGCGTCACAAAGCTGCCAAAAGATTCATGTACCGCAATACCGCGGAATACACCTTTAGGTAAGGGTTTGCCCCAGCCGGCTTTCTCTGCGGCTAAGTTTAGCGCAGCTAAGTGTCGCGGGTGACTTTTGAGTAATTCACGGCGATATTCTAGCGAATCTTTTCCTGCCGCATGTGCCAGTTCATCCACTAAGCTTTCCATGACGAAAGCGGAGTGGCTGTGTCCAACGGAACGCCACCAGAGCACAGGAACGCCAGTTTTTGGCGTATGTAGGCTCACAAGATGATTGGGCGTACCTTTCATGTAAGGTGAGTCAGCAACGCCTTCTACTGAGGTGGCATCAACGCCATCTTTGATTTGGTAGGCTTCAAATGGTGTGCCTAACATAATCGACTGACCAACGGCTGTATGCTCCCATGCGACTGGTAAACCTTTAGCGTCAACACCAATTTTAGCTTTATGTAGATACATAGGGCGGTAGTAACCACCTTTAACATCATCCTCACGGCTCCATACGGTTTTCACTGGAACACCCGCAGCTTTAGCTACTTGAACGGCTTCAGAGACAAAATCTGCCGCTGGATTGGCGCGTCTGCCAAAACCACCGCCAAGGAATAAGGTATGGATCGTCACTTGCTCAGGCTTCAATCCAAGTATTTTTGCAGCAGCTAGTTGGTCGGTACCTTGCATTTGCGTACCTGTCCATATTTCACAGGCGTCTTTACTGATTTTCACTGAGCAATTAAGCGGTTCCATCGGTGAGTGTGCTAAGTACGGTAAAACATATTCTGCTTCAACTGTTTTTGTGGCCTTAGATGCTGCTAATTTAAGATCTCCAGCTTTAGCGGCTGGTAACCCTTGGGTAGCAGCCATTTTACGGTACTCACTAACTAAGGCTTTTGAATCAAGACCTGCATTTGGTCCTAAATTCCACTCTATTTTAAGCGCATCACGACCTTGTTTTGCTGCCCAGTAATTGTCTGCAATCACAGCCACACCTGACGGCACTTGCACTACTTGTTGTACACCTTTAATATTCTTTGCCGCAGTGGCATCAAAAGACTTCACTGATCCGCCAAATACTGGAGAGCGAGCAACCATCGCGGTCATTAAGCCATCAAAGTGAATATCTTGACCGAAGATGGCTGTGCCGTTAATTTTTTCAGGGCCATCAAGGCGTTTAGTGGCTTTGCCGATGATCTTCCAGTCTTTTGGTTGTTTGAGCGTGACCGCTTTTGGAGTTTCTAGCTTGGCTGCTGCTTCAGCTAAATCACCATAGCTAATTTTTTTATCGCCACTAATAGCAAAACCGTTTTCTGTTTTGATGCTTTCGGCGGTAACACCTAATTTTTTCGCTGCTGCATTGACCAGCAACGCACGCGTCAAAGCGCCAGCCTGACGATAGCGATCAAACTCAGACCAAGTCGTTGAGGAGCCGCCAGTAATTTGAATACCATAAGCGGTGTGGATATATTCTGGCGCGGCGGGTGCATGCATCACCTTAACTTTGCTTAAGTCGACATCCAATTCTTCGGCAATCAACATTGGTAGTGTGGTCCAAATACTTTGACCCATTTCACTGTGTGCCAACATGACTGTAATCGTGTTATCCGTATCTATGCGCAAAAAGGCGTTTGGGGTTGGTAGTTTGTTACCTTCTTCAGCTGCATTAGCCTCTGGAATACCTGGCAGCAAAAAGCGCTTAGCGTTTGGAATTGAGAATGCAATCACCAGCCCACCAACAGCTAATGCAGTGGCTTTAATGAAAGTGCGTCTTGAAATATTTAAAGGTGAGTTCATGGTCGGCTCCTTAAGCTAACTTGTTCGCAGCTTCGTGGATAGCCGCACGAATTCTTGGGTAAGTGCCGCAACGGCAAATGTTGCCGCTCATTGCCGCATCAATATCGTCATCTGTAGGTTTCTTATTACTAGCGAGCAGGGCAGTTGCAGCCATGATTTGACCCGATTGACAGTAACCACACTGCACCACGTCAACGGCACTCCATGCAGCTTGCACGGCCTGACCAACTTTATCATTTTGCATATGCTCGATGGTGGTGATTTTTTTACCAACAGCTGCAGTGACTGGCGTTACGCAAGATCGTATAGCTTGACCATCAAGATGCACTGTACAAGCACCACATTGCGCCATGCCGCAGCCAAACTTAGTACCAGTCAAATGTACAACATCTCGTAATGCCCATAATATTGGCATGTCCTCTGGTGCATCAAGTTGCACATCTTTACCGTTAATGTTCAAAGTAATCATGTTGGATTGTCCCTTGTTTGGTTCTGCTGGTTTGATTTTGATTGTGGCTTCATCTTAAACTTAGCTTAATTTTAATATATTTCGATTGTTAAACATTTTTATCAATTTAACATTAGTTTTGTTGATACTCGATACTATCGCATAGTGTTAGTTGTCATAGTGTGGAATAATTTGGAATTGATAATTCCAAATAGTGGATCAATTCGATATGCAAAATCAGTTAGACATGCTGCGCATTTTTAAAGTGGTCGCAGAGTCCACAAACTTTAGAGAAGCCTCTAAAAGACTAGGTGTATCACCACAATCTGTGACTCGTGCGATAAAAGAACTTGAAGAGCTATTAGGCGAGCCACTTTTTTATAGGAGTACGCGTAATACCAGCATCACCGAATTTGGCAAGCAGATGGTATTTAAAAGTGAGAGCGTAATTGACCAAATGGATGCACTGTTTCAGCTTAATAAAAGTCCTGAGACTCAGCAAATAGAAGGCTCGGTAAAAATCACCATGCCAAACTCGCTGGGTCGACAATATTTGCTACCTGCGCTCATGGACTTCATTAAAAATTACCCAGGCATCCAGCTCGACTTGAGATTCTCTGACTTAATCGATAATGTCGTAGCTGATCAGATGGATATTGGCGTGCGCATAGGATTTTTCGGGGAGAACCGAAACGTTGCAAGACGAGCGAGAGAAATTAAGTTTTATATCGTTGGCACTCCAGAGCTTATTGCGAAGTATGGCGCACCTCATCAAGTGAGTGATTTATGTCAGATGCCGCATATAGGCTTAATAGACCAGAACACTGGGAGAATTTGGCCATGGTCTTTTGCGAATGAACCAGATTGTTTGCCGACTGCGCCAGCGTTCATTACCGATGACCCTGAGGCAGAGTTGGAAGCAGTACTTGCGGGTGTCGGTTATGGTCAACTCGCTGATTTTCTATGTGCAAAGTATATTCGCACAGGCCAATTAGTTTCTGTACTACCAGACCAGTCACCTGCACCTTGGGGCGTATATGTTTATCGTCCGCAACGTGGCCCTGTGGCAGAGCGTGTCAGATTGGTGTTTGATCATTTAGTGGAAACGCTGAGTAATGTGAGTTTATATTAAATTCATGCGTATTAAATTTAGTAACTTTAAATTCAACGACCTAGTTTCTCGGATGAACAATCACGGTACACGTCATCCCCGCTACTAAAGTCATATTTTTAGGTATTTCATCTAGTGAAATTCTAACTGGCACCCTCTGTGACAACCTTACCCAATTAAAGCTCGGATTTACGTTTGCAAGTAATCTCACATCAGTGGGATTGTCTCGGTCAGTAATACCGCGCGCAAAGCTTTCTACATGGCCTTTTAAGATTTGGTTAGAGCTAATTAACCTTATTTCAGCTGGGTCACCTACTTGCATCAACGCTAGTTTGTGTTCCTCAAAATAGCCGTAAACCCAGAATGAATGTTGGTCTATCACTGCCAGTTTAGGTGCGCCTATCTGGGCAAAGTCGCCAGGTCGTACCAATAAATTCGATACCCAGCCATCAACAGGTGAGCGCACTACCGTACGTGATAAATTCAGTTGGGCTAGGTCTAATTGTGCCAATGCGGCGTCATATTCCGCTCTGGCGCTAGTGGCGATCAGTGAGCTGTCTTCGCGATTTTCCTGTGAGATGACTTGGTCGTCAATCTCAGCGCGTCTTTTGGCCTGACCACGTTTCATAGTCAGTTCTACTTTGCGCTGCTCTACCAAGGCTTTTGTTTGGGCAACAGCTGTTTTGTAATGTTCAGTATCCACTGTAAACAGCACATCACCACGATGCACAAATTGGTTATCTCGCACCGCAACAGACGTAACTAAACCGTTTACATCAGGTGCGATATTGACGATGTCTGCCCTCACTCTGCCGTCACGTGTCCATGGCGAATCCATGTAGCGCACCCAAAGCATATGGCCAAGAATAATGGCAGCAATCACGAGTGTCAGCGTAATGGATAATCGAATCAGTTTTTTGCTAAGGTCGTTCATTTTTCATTCCTATTAGTAAATCCAAAGCCCACTCAAGGCAAACATGCAGCCAAAAGCCGCTAATCTAAACAGTGCGGGATACCAAATAAAGCGGTATAGGTGATAGCGTGTAAGTAACCAATCTATAATAAGAGCGCCGCAGCTTGCGGCTAAAAAGCCAAATAACAAAGTAGGTACAAGCGCATCTAGGAGTGCGATTTCACGTGGCATGGTTAACTTTTCTCCTTAGTGGTCAGAACAGAAGTAGCCAGAACAGAATCATCATCCAATAATGCACTATGAATAAAGTGCAGCATAGATAACGCTTGGCGTCTCAGCTGGTGTGCCGCTTCAGACATGGCAATATCGGTAGAGATATCTGTAGTGAGATTTTGAATGGCATTGTCTATGGATTTCAAAGCTTTTATGCGTAGTGCTTCAGTAGGTGTTTCATGTAATGCTGCAATTGAATTAAGACACATCGACAAAAGCTCAGAAAAGTATGGATGATTAATTTCAGGCTTAAGTTCTCTTAGCGCAATCACGGCGTGACCAATTTCAAGCGTGGATAACAGCCAGTCAATGACCAATCTATCTTGCTCTTGTGCGACACGCTGTGCGCTGCCAGAACGCTGTACCAAATCGAAAGCGGCATTTTCAAGCTGAACGCGCTTCATCAATAATGGGCTGCTGCATGCGCTGACAATTAATCCACGCAAAGTTGTAGCAATGCGACGCCTAGACCATGCACTGCTACTAATATCGATGAGGCCATACATTACGCCAGAGACGAGCACTGCCAATAAATCTGCAATCGCATCGTTAATAAAAGTAACGGGATTGGCGTTGTATGCGCTATTGAAGCCAATGTGCATTAAAAACACGATAAAAATTCCGGAGCCAACAACTGCAATTGAGGGTTTTGTTGTTAACCAACTAGCAAAGAGTATGGTTGGCGTCACCGCCATTGCCAGCATCAAAAAGCCTTGTGCTTGAGTGAGTAAATGGAAATTGCAAATATAGGCCAGAATAGTCCCGATAATCGCGCCTATCATAAACTGCTTGATAGTTTGATTAGGCGAAGGGGACGTCGCAAAAAGCGTGCTAGTAATTACGCCAATAGTGATGGCTTCAATCCCCGAGCGCCAGTCAGTCAATAGCCATAAAGCCGTCATAATGCCTAGCGTCAAAGTACCTCGCACACCAGCTAAGGCAACTGCTACTGGGTCAAAATGCATTTCTAGCTTAGGTGGTGCTGCCATTTCCTCTGTTGCTGATTGATGTTCACTGTAGTTTATAGATGAATAAGTAACAGCATACGCATGCAGCTCATCTGCAAGGCGTTGTAATAATTCAGCACCAGTTTCAAAGTCCAGAAATTCGCGGTCACTCACCTCCTGAGGTAGCTGCATTCTATAAACAGTCAGATTTTGAGTAAAAGTGCTGCGAAAAGAGGCGAGCTGCTTTGTAACTAGCGCCGCTTCTTGCTCATTGCGTGCGCTTTTTCCATCGAGCGTAATCGCTTCACTTAACTGTCGATACATGCTGATTAATGCCGCACCAACTTCAGGGTGACCGTTGTTTCGTTGACGGCGCAGTAGCTCTTCTAATGCATGGAAAGTCGTTGTAACAGTCATGAACTCATTATTCATTTCACTGATACGTAAGCGATTGTGTTTAGCGCCGTCATTTTCCATGATGGCGGAAGCGCGAAAAGATTCCAGGCTATAAATGTCGCCTATAAATCTTAATAGCACTTGCTTTGAGCTTTTAGTGGAGGCTGAGCTTTGTGCAGTCGTGCGCAACAAATCAGAAAAATCACTGAAACGCTGCCTTACCTTAGTCTGTATGGCATCCCAGACGCGTTGCGGAAAAACTAAGTCGCTGACCATGGTTGCACATATCAGCCCTATCAGTATTTCTGAAATTCGAGTGACCGCGATATTAAAGGTGAGCTCAGGACTGATAGCAGCAGGCAAACCGACAATACATAGTGTGTAACCTGCCAATACGAATCCGTAAGATTGGTGGTTACGATAAACCATAGAACCTGCGGTACATAAACCTATCCACAGCGCCATGCTCAGTAAAAATAATACACGTTCTTGAGCAAACAAAGCCACGAGGATGAGTGATACGACAATGCCAACCAATGTGCCCAATAAGCGGTAGTAACTTTTAGCGAACACCATGCCAGAGCGCGACTGCATTACAATAGCCACTGTTAGCATTGCCGTGCGTGGCTGATCTAGCTCGAATCTTAGCGATAACCACATCGCAAGTAAACTGGCTAACAGTACTTTTAAGAGATAACCAAAAACAGGCGCATCTTCTTTTAACCAATCACTCAATGCGGCTCTGATAGTTATAAGCAGTCTATTTTTTCTACCTTTCATTAATTGCAATACACTCATGGCAATGGCATCGCCTTAGCTGTAGTTTCATCAACTGTACCGCCGCCAAGCGCCCGCATCAAGCCAGCATAAGCATCTAATCGAACGGCTTGTAATTGCGTGCGTATTTCTTGTTGATGAATGACTATGTTATAGGTATCTAACACATGCTGATAGTTGCTTAAACCACCGCCATAACTGACTTCGGCTAAATGATGCGCTTTTTTGGCTGATGCTAACGCCATATCAACCTCTTGGATTTGCTTGCGATTAGACTGCATGATCACCAACTGATCTGAGACATCTTGCAGGGCTTTAACGAGGACTGTATTGTAATTTTCTACCGCAATGTCGTAGCTAGCAGTTTTAGCCGATAAGTTTCCACGTCGTCTTCCACCATCAAATATAGGCAATGAAATTGCTGGGCCGGCGCCAGCAATACCTGCAGCGGTACTAAGTAGTTGCCCAAAGCCAAGTGTCTGAAAACCAATAAATCCCATCAAGTTAATATTTGGATAAAAAGTTTTCTTTGCGCCTTCAATATTTTCTTGCGCGGCTTCCACATGTAAACGATGCGCTAGTACATCAGGTCTGCGCCCAACT
The DNA here is from genome assembly GCA_031359365.1 of Methylotenera sp. Taxonomy (GTDB): domain Bacteria; phylum Pseudomonadota; class Gammaproteobacteria; order Burkholderiales; family Methylophilaceae; genus Methylotenera. The sequence goes on from JANLZY010000261.1 coordinate 11,938, forward strand.
AGATTAGCTTGCAAAGTGTCTGGCAGCCCTGCGCTGGCTTCCAGTGTCATGGTTGGGCGGGTGATGCTGTCACCAGCGCCAGGTCCTTGACCTGATAACGCTGCTAATTGATTGCGCAGCAGCTTAATGTACTCGTCAATCACTTCAATTTTTGCTCTTGCCAATGGTAGCGGAGTTTCTGCTTCAATCACCTCCATTTCTGTTCCCAGCCCAGCTTTCATACTGCGTTGCTTAATGGCTACGCGCTGTTTGATTTCAGTTAAATATTCTTCAGCAAGATCACGTAAGTGATATTCAATGGCGAGTTGAATATAGCTTCTAGTGACAGCATTAACGAGTTCAAGTTTAACTTGCTGAACTTCTAACTTGCTTGCATTCGTTTCATCAACGGAGGCAATCCAAATGCTTTCCTGCCTACCCCATAAATCAAGGTCATAGGCGATGGATGCTGTCATTTTATTGTCCCAATCCCAATTGCCAGCCGATGGCGGGGGAATGAACTGTAACTCGGTAAAACGTTGACGAACTGCAGAAGCATCACCGCCTATATTAGGTAGTGTTTCGGCGTGTATGCTATCTGCATAGGCTTGTACTAGATTTACGCGACTTTGTGCCATGCGTAATGTTGGACTATCGCTCACAGCTTTATCAATTAAAGCATCTAGCTGCTGATCGTGATATGCCTTCCACCAATCTACCGTGGGCCACTCAATATGTGAGGCGGACGCTATTGCCTGACCAGACTTTAATGTGACAGCTTGAGTACTTTTCGCTTTTGGATTGATACCAGACATGCTGACACAGCCCACCAATGAAACCATCACAGCCGCTGCAGTGATATTGAGTGCGGTGTGAATGACATTACTTACATTAAATTTGTGAAATTTAAACATTGATATTTATTTAGTACGGTTCCGAACAATATGGGTAAAAAAACTAACGACCTATTTCATTACATCAAGACCAGACGATAGAACGTTAACATTAATCAGCAAGCTTGCCCTCTGGTCAGCATTAAGGAGCGACATGAGTGCGCTGACTTTTTT
>JANLZY010000291.1:0-5838 GCA_031359365.1 Methylotenera sp.
GAAAATTTTTCAGAACTTTTAATGCTAGTTTGGATTTTTTTAGGATCTATTTTTTTTCTATCTTCAATTATGATGATTGAGGCGTCTTTAACTTCGCCTATACTTTCTGATAAATGCATATGCAACTCAGGGCCCGTGAGCTGGGCGTTGCCGATATTGATGCGGGCATTTCCAGTGACTTGCAATTCGTCATTCTGAACATTGTAGTCGATTACGTCACCTGTGATATCTTGCTTGCCTCGGCTGATTTTAGCGTTACCAATCGCCCGCATCTCTCTATCAAGGTGCAGCTCTAGTTTGTCGCCTTCAATGACAAGCCCACCTGCATTTGCTTCTACATTATTTGTTTCGGCAGAGGCTCCAGCTAAACCAAGTGTGTCACCCATAGTTGAAGACTCAACAGGAATCACTTCGCTTTCGGCATGTGAGCGTAAGCTGCAAAGCAACAAAGCTGCGGTTAAGCCACTTAAAAAACGGCTTTTCAGCATGAAGTTAACATTTTGAGTAGAGTTGGAATGTAAGGCACGAGTATTATAGGCAGACGGTTTTATTTTATCAGTGATAAAATCTCATAAATTGGACTTTTTGGCAATCAATAAATCGTTTTGCCCCTTTAATGTTCTTTGTGTTTTTATAGTACAAAGCGCAATAAAGCAACATTATATAACATTGGATAGATAGCTGTGGATGATAGACAACAACAACTCAACGCTTGGTTAAGCAAGACTTTACCAGATGCAGACTTCAAGCTAACAACCGCATCGGCAGATGCTAGCTTCAGGCGCTATTTTAGAGTGCATTTAGCAAGTGCTTATATGGGAAATCAGACTTTAATCGCGATGGATGCACCACCGCAACAGGAAGACTGCACGCCATTTGTAACAGTGGCCAAATTGTTTTTAGATACTGGCTTGAATGTGCCCAAGGTGATTGCGCAAGATTTAGCTAATGGCTTTTTGCTATTGAGCGACTTAGGTAATGATACTTACTTGCAACATTTGAATAATGAAACCGCGCAAATGCTATATTTTGATGCGACGAATGCGCTCATTAAATTGCAGTTAGCTAGCAAAAGCCACGATTTACCTGCTTATGATGAAGCCTTACTCACACGTGAGATGCAATTGTTCCCGGATTGCTATGTGAGTAAGCATTTAGGTCAAACACTTAACGCCGAGCAGCAAGGTTGGCTGCAACAGACATTTACCTCCCTAAATAAAAACATATTATCGCAAGGTCAGGTCACCGTGCATCGTGATTATCACTCACGCAACTTGATGGTGACGCATGACAATACACCTGGCATATTAGATTTTCAAGATGCTGTACATGGCGCCATTACTTACGATTTAGTCTCTTTGCTTAAAGATGCTTATATTCAGTGGGATGAAGAGCAGGTTATCGATATGGCGGTACGTTATTGGGAGCCTGCTAAAAAAGCGGGTTTACCTGTAGCCAATGACTTTAGCGAGTTCTATCGTGACTTTGAGTGGATGGGTGCGCAGCGTCATATTAAAGTGTTGGGTATATTTGCGCGACTTAGCCACCGTGATGGCAAAGATGGCTACCTAAAAGACATGCCACTGGTGATGCATTATTTGCGCAAAGTCTGCGAGCGTTATGTGGAATTGCGCCCTATGTTGCGACTGTTAGATGCGCTTGAAGGACGTGTGCCGCGTCCTAAATATGTAGTTTAGATAGTTGAAAAGCCATTTATGAAAGCCATGATACTAGCCGCTGGTCGTGGCGAACGTATGCGTCCACTGACTGACCACACACCTAAACCGTTGTTAAAGGTGGGTGGCAAGCCACTTATTGTTTGGCATTTGGAACGATTAGCAAAAGCTGGTTTCAAAGAGATTGTGATTAACCATGCGCATTTGGGTGAACAGCTTGAACAAGCGCTGGGTGACGGCAGTCAATGGAGTTTACATATTCAATACAGTCCTGAGAAAATAGCTTTAGAAACTGCAGGTGGCATTGCCAATGCTTTGCCTCTGTTAGGTGCTGAACCGTTCTTGGTGGTGAATGGAGATACGTTTACTGAGATTGATTTTGGTGTTTTAACACATGCCTTGCAAGCTAATAACCATGCGCATCTTGTGTTGGTAAACAATCCGCCACAGCACACTAATGGTGACTTTGCTATTGAAGCAGGAAGGCTTAAAAACACAGGCGAAAAAATGCTGACATTTTCAGGCGTTGGTGTATATCACCCAGATTTATTTGCTAACGTGACACGTGGCGAGCCGGCAAAGCTTGCGCCTTTGTTGAGACAAGCGATTGCTGAAGATCAAGCAACAGCTGAGTATTATCAAGGTGTGTGGCATGATATAGGCACGCCTGAGCGCTTGAATCTGTTGGATGAACAGTTAAAACTGCGGGCGAGTTAACGAATGAAAAAGGAATCGACTCAATGAGTCAACTAGTTGAATTTCAACAACGTAGGTCTAAGCTTCTGAGCGCGATGGGCGAAGGTATTGCCATTATTCCCACCGCACCAGAAGCTATTCGCAATCGTGATAGTCATTATACATACCGTTTTGATAGTTATTTTTACTACTTAACGGGCTTTAAAGAGCCTGAGTCTGTAGTCGTATTGGTGGCTGGCACTACGCCGAAAAGTATATTATTTTGTCGCGATAAAGACATGGAGCGTGAGATTTGGGATGGCTTCCGATATGGAGCAGAAGCCGCTCAAGCTGAATTCGGTTTTGATGAAGCTTACTCAATCAATGAACTCGATGCAGTGATTCTGAAGTTGTTGGCGAATCAACCTAAGTTATTTTTTAGTTTGGGCGAAAGTACTAGTTGGGATACACGCGTAATGGGGTGGATGAACGCCTTACGCACGCAGGCGCGCAGTGGCGTTCACGTGCCCGACGATGTGAGTGATGTACGGCAATTGGTGGATGAAATGCGTTTAATTAAATCAGCATTCGAGATTGATTTAATGCGCCGTTCAGCCGATATTGCAGCCGCTGCGCATAATCGAGCAATGCAATTTTCTAAACCTAATATGATTGAATATGAAGTCGAGGCAGAATTTTTGCACGAATTTTACCGCAGCGGTGCGCAAGCGCCTGCGTATACCAGTATCGTCGCTGGTGGCGCGAATGCTTGCACGCTACATTACAATGCCAATAACGCAAAGTTGAATGATGGCGATTTATTGCTGATTGATGCGGGTTGCGAGTTAGATGGCTATGCCTCAGATATTACGCGTACTTTCCCTGTGAACGGCAAGTTTAGTGCTGCGCAAAAAGATATTTACGAGCTAGTGTTGGCTTCGCAAGCCGCGGCGATTGCAAAGGTCAATACCAGCAACCATTGGAACGCTCCCCATGAAGCTGCATTAGAGGTGTTAGTGCAAGGCTTTATTGATTTAAAACTATGCAAAGGTAGCAAAGAGGCTGTGCTGGAAAATGGCGATTACCGTCAGTTTTATATGCATCGCACTGGGCACTGGCTGGGTTTAGACGTACATGATGCAGGCGAGTATAAAGATAAAGCTGGCAATTGGCGCATGCTCATGCCAAGTATGACGCTGACCGTTGAGCCTGGCTGCTATATTCGTCCTGCTGAAAATGTGCCTGAAGATTTCTGGAATATTGGCATTCGTATTGAAGATGATGTGCTGGTGACGACAGCGGGCTGCGAGGTACTGACTAAAAATGCGCTCAAAACAGTGGTCGATATTGAAGCGCTGATGAAAAGCTAGATGAGTAAAATCTGATGAGTGACACTTTAGACAATATTGTGATTGTTGGTGGCGGGCCAGTGGGCGCCACTTTGGCTCTTCTGCTTGCAAAGCAGGGCTTATCAGTGACGGTGTTAGAGGCGCGTAAACAAAGGGCTGCTTATAATGAGAGCCGAGCACTGGCTTTGTCATACGGTAGCAAGCGTATTCTTGAAAAATTGGGCGTTTGGGGTAGCTTGGTGAAAAGTGCTACTGCCATTAATACCATCCATGTGTCACAAAAAGGTAGTCTTGGTCGGTCAAAGTTACAAGCGGGCGATTACAAGCAAGACGCACTTGGTTATGTGTTGTCTTATGGTGCGCTGAGTGAAGCGCTTGATGTCAAGCTTGCAAATCAACCTTTAGTCAACTTTGTGTTTGAAGCTTCTGCTGAGCATATCGCTCATACAAGCACTCATGCCAGCGTGACTTATGCCTATCAAGATGAGTCACATACTTTAAATAGTCGATTAGTGGTGTTGGCAGACGGTGGTCGCAGTTTGGATGAGATTGCAGGTCTGGTTAAAGAAACCAAAGAGTACGGTCACGACGCACTGATTTCTAAAATCAGTGCGGAATTGCCACATAATAATATTGCTTATGAGCGTTTTACTGCGAAGGGTCCAATGGCTTTGCTGCCTAATGGTCAGCGTGACTTTTCGTTGGTATGGACGGGTAAAAAAGAATACGTCAATGCATTGCTGGCACTCAGTGACGCAGAGTTCTTAGCGCAATTTCACGAGCAGTTTGGCGATAGAGTGGGGCAATTTTTAAGTGTAGAAAAACGAATGGCATTCCCGTTAAAGCTATCGCAATTAAAGTCAACAGATACGCCGCACTTGGTCGTCATTGGCAACGCCGCACAAACTATGCACCCTGTAGCAGGGCAAGGTTTTAATGTAGGTTTGCGAGATGCAGAATCTCTGGCGCAATCAATCTCTACTGCGGTGCCAGCGGATTTAGGATGTCAGCAAATGTTGGCTGATTATCGCGCCAGCCGGCAATCTGACACTAAAAACGGTTTGCTGTTTACTGACTTTTTAGTGAATATTTTTTCTAATGACATTGTCGGGGTAAATGGCTTAAGAAGTGCAGGGCTAGGTCTGTTTGATGTGATTAAACCAATCAAACAGCATTTAGTCAGCAAAATGAGTTACGGCAAATGAGCGAAATATTACGTACCGATGTGGTGATTGTTGGCGCTGGTTTAGTTGGCCTGGCAGCGGCTGTTGCAATGCATCAAGCAGGTTATTCGGTTGTATTGGCTGATAGCAGAAACCCCGCGGATACTGACTTTGCAGACAAAATTTGGGATGCAAGAATCTATGCAATTAGCCCCAAAAACGCGCAATGGCTAAATGATTTAGGCGTATGGCCATTAATGAATCAATCACGAATCGGCCAAATGGAATCAATGGAAATTTTTGGTGAGGCTGATAGTTTAAAAGGCGAGCAGACACCAATCACCCTATCTGCTAACGATGTGAATGCAGATTGTTTAGGCTATATTGTCGAGTCGAAGTCTTTGATGCAGGCTTTGCTCAAGCAGGTTGTAGCTTTAGGCATTCAGACGCGATTTGATAGCCCATGCGAGGCCGTAAGCAATATGCCAGATAAAGCTGTACTGAGACTACCGCACCAACAATCGATTGAAAGCACGCTATTGTTGGCGGCCGATGGTAGCCACTCTTGGGTGCGTCAACAGTTGAATATGCCGATGCAGCAAAAGTCTTATGAGCAAGCTGCGATAGTTGCGAATTTTACTGCGACAAAGCCGCATGGTAATGTGGCCAGGCAGTGGTTTGCGCAAGATACAGAAAATAATAATAGCATTTTGGCTTGGTTGCCGTTACCTGATAATACAATTTCTATTGTTTGGTCTGTGTCAACCAGCTATGCCGATGTTTTGTTAAAGTTGAGTGATGAAGAGTTTACCAATACAGTGAAATTAGCGGGCAGCAGCACATTAGGCGACTTTAAGTTACTAAGTCCTGCTGTGAAATTCCCATTGAGTTTACAAAAAACGAGCACATTAGCGCAAAATAGTGTGGTTTTGGTAGGCGATGCAGCGCATCAAGTGCATCCGATGGCTGGTCAAG
>JANLZY010000331.1:0-5287 GCA_031359365.1 Methylotenera sp.
TTTGACAAATAACGAAATTTTCTTAGTTGCTAATGATACAACTGGTACAACTACTAAGACATTTATCGCCGCTTTAGGTCAAGCTGGTACTACTCAAGCATTTACAGGTACAAGCAACTTAGCAATTGATTACTCAGCTGATGCTAACTGGGCAAACTTTATTGCTGGTACAACAAATGTTACATACCAAGTGATCGGTCTTTATCAATCAAATCCTGCGGCTACAACATCATACAATGCAGCTGATAAATTATTGGTGTCTTCACTTGCAACACCAGGTAAATTAACTAATAACTCAATGAATGCATTGATGGCAAACGGTGCTTCAACTGCTGCAAGTTTTGGTGGCTTTGAGTTTTTAAATGCGGCTGTTACAGGTACATCAACAGGTTTGGTGTTAGGTACTGGCGCTAATGGTATCGGTGCTGTAAGTAATAATGTTTTTAACAATTACCTAACAGTAAACACTCAAGCTACTTTGGGTCAAGATTTAGGTTTCTATTCAATTACTAGACCAGCGGCTTCAACTGGTTTAACTGCACAAATTGTTAATCAATACAAACAAGAAGGTAATCCATTGGTTGGCGATATTTGGAACTTGAATGCTGCTGGTCAATTAACTTACACAACTGCTGCTGTACCAGAAGCTGATTCATGGGCAATGGCAATGTTAGGCCTAGGTTTAATGGGCTTTGTTGCACGTCGTCGTACTCGCGCTTAATTAATCTGCGATATGGCAAGCTCTTTTTTAAGAGCTTGCCATGCAAATTACAAGCAAATACACGTAATCAATTTAAACAAACTAGGGCTTTTTATGCGCTAGTTCAGGTAGGTTTTATCTAAATTTTTGGAGAATATTATGCAAGTTAAAAAATTAGTTTTGGCTTTAGCGGTTGCTATTGCTGCGCCATCAGCATTCGCTGCTAACTTAGCTACAGGCGTTACAACAGATAACATTATGTACGTTACTGGCGCTACTGCACAAACTAAAGGTATCGCAATCGCACTTGGTAAATTATGTGGTACTAACCCATTAATCTCACTAACAGATGGCGCTGCAGTGCCAGTTGGTAAAGGTTGGAAATGTGATGCTGCTGCAACTGCAACTTTTGCAGCATTGCCAGGTGTAACCGGCCCATGGGTTGTGCTTAAAAACGAAGGTGGTTCATTAAACGCAATTACACCATTACGTAACGGCTCTACACAGACTCAATTAGACATCACTAACTGTACAGTAACTGGTACTGCAGGTACATGTACTAACGCCTTAGTTGCTAAACCAGAATACTTTGGCTTCTCTGATGTTTCATCAAAAGTATTTGCTGCAAAAAACCAATTAGTTGCACAAACTGCTGGTAATACATATACAACTGATATCTCAGTGGGTGCAGGCCAAGGTTTTGGTGTTGTTGTTTCTCCAGCACTTTACACATTATTGGCTGCTGACCAAGGTGTAGCAACACCATCAATCAGCAAAGCACAATACGCTTCATTAATGACACAAACTGCTGGTACATGGGGTACTTTATTACCAAACGGTACAGCACATCCAGCTTCTGCGACAGTGACTTTAGCACGTCGTAGCTTATCTTCTGGTACTCAAGCTTCTGCTGAAGTGTACTTCTTAAGCAACCCATGTGCTGCTGGCGCTGCTCCAATCGGTGGTTCTAGTACTGCTACTGCTGGTACTGCAGCTGGCCAAAACTTTGGTGAAATCATTGTTAAACAAGAAGCTTCTTCAGACGCAGTTTTGGCTGAAATGACAGCAACACCATACGCAATCGGTGTTGTTTCATTAGAAAACATCCAACCAGCTAGCTCATGGAAATTTCTTGCAATCGATGGCGTTTCTGCTGGTTCTGCAAATGCACCAGAATTCCAACGTAAAAACATTCTTAACGGTAGCTATGATTTCGCATTTGAAACATTTATGCATAAATCAACAAAATCTACTATCAGCGCTGCAATTCTAAACAACATCAATGATTTCTCAAACGCGATTATTGCTGACATGGGTGTTGGTGCTAACTTAGCTACAAGTAACGGTTTGTTTGGTGACGCATTAGCTGCAAATGCTGACTTAGGTGCTGAAACTAGCCACTACTCACGTTCAGGTAACGAGTGTGGTGTTTACGCAAATCAGTTCTAATAGGTTTGGTTATAGTTGATATAGCAAAAGTGTTGAATGTGTAGCGATCCTATTCGTTCAATCTAGGATGACCACCTCTCTGAAAACAGGGAGGTGGTTTTCTGCTTTATTTTGGATGCGTTTTTGTAAGCGTTTCAAAAATAGAACAGATTAATAAAGAGTTAATCAAATACAAATTTATAGCGCCGCAAATTTTATGGTTTTTGTAAGCTGTGGTAGCTAAATTGAAATAATCATCAGCTAGAGTTAGTTAAAGTTTTCTTGAGGAAGTCAGCATGAATTTCGGTCGTTTTCGCTTAGTTTATAGCCAGTATTTGAATATGTTTGTGCCAGTTTCAGAGGCCACAAAGTCACATGGGCAAAAAAGTTCTGGTAAGCGTATACGTTCGCGCCATGCCTTAACTGCTGCACTATTTTCTATTGCATACAGCTACGATGCTGTTTCTGGGTCGCTGGCACCTAATAATTTACCGGTGATAGCGCCCACGGTATTGCCAAAACCAGTAATTGTAGATGCTGCAAATATCGCTAAAACTGGTGCAGCAACAATAAAATATATTACTCCCAGCGCAATGCAAATTAATCAAACTACCAATAACGCAGTGATTAATTGGACTAGTTTTGATATTGGTTCTGCCGCAAGTGTTAATTTTAATCAACTAGACTCAACTAGTAGAACACTTAACAGAATTACTGGGGGAGATGCCAGCCAGATTTTAGGAAAGTTAACGGCTAACGGCCAAATTTATTTGATTAACCCCAATGGTATTTTGTTTGGCAAAGGTGCCACGGTTAATGTCAATAGTTTAATCGCTTCAACGCTTGAAATAGATGACAATTTATTTAACAAAGGCTTTTTGTCGATTACTGATGGGTCAGCTGCATTTTCTGGTGGAGTTGGCGGGTTTATTCAGGTGGATTTAGGCGCAACACTAACTGCTGCCAGTGGCGGAAAAATCATGATGTTTGCGCCAAATATCGAGAACAATGGTTTGATTAGCACCCCAGATGGACAAACCTTACTTGCTGCAGGACAAAAAGTATATTTGGCGGCAAGTGATAACCCCAGTTTACGCGGTCTGTTGGTAGAGGTGGATAACGGCGGTACAACGACTAATACTAATCTAGGTAACATTATTGCGGAACGTGGCAATATTACCTTGGCGGGTATTGCCGTGAATCAAGATGGTCGTGTAAAGGCTACTACATCGGTTACAGCTAATGGCTCTATTAAAATACAGGCACGGGATCCTATATTCTCAAAAACAAGTCCTTTTACTGATCAAGCAAGGTTACTCACTACAAAAGGCGGGACGGTGGTACTAGGTGAAAATAGTGTTACCGAGGTACTGCTCGATGCCACTGATACGTCAACTGTGTTAGATAGTGCAACAGTCAATAAGTCAATCATGGATATCAGTGGCCAAAGCATACATCTTATGAAAAATGCCATGATTGTTGCGCCAAGTGGCAATGTAGGCTTGTTTGCTGGATTAAACCCAAATGCACCAACTATTTCTGACTCTGGTTCTGCAGCAGCAGCTAATGCTAGTCGCATTTACTTTGAAAGCGGCAGCGTCATTGATGTGAGTGGTGTGGGAAGCGGCAGCACTGTAGCCGATAGGGCGGGGGAAACTGCTGCGCAGGTTTCAGTGGCAAGCAATGTGGTGCAGGCTGAATTGCGTTCAACGCAATTACGCGACTCACCCTTACAGCGTGATGGAATCCTCAACACAGCTAAAGTATATGTAGACGCTAGAGCGACTGGTGTAAATGGTAATGTTGGCACTTCTGTGGCTGATGTGAGTGGTTATACATCCGCTATTCAGCATGGTGTTAAGGAACGTCTGGCAACTGGTGGCGCGGTAAAAGTGCAATCTGAGGGTGACATCGTATTCGCCCCAACTGCGACGATTAATGTTTCTGGCGGTAAGGTAGATTACACCGGCGGAACAGTGACTAAAACAAGGTTGCTGGCATCAAATGGCCAAACTTACGACATAGCGAATGCCTCTAAAGATTTAAAGTATACAGATATTCAAAATGTCAGCTACCAAGAACGTGGCTACACTGAAGGTAAAAATGCGGGTAGCGTGTCATTTAGTGCGCCAGCGATGGCACTGGAGGGTAAGTTAAAGGGCGATACTATTTCTGGCATACACCAGCGTACTAACTTGACTAAGCCTAAAGGCGCCACTTTACAGATAGGTCAAAACAAGGCAAATGCAGCAGATACCGAGCTAATGAAACAGACTTACGTATTGCATTCGGACTTAATATTGGATGCTTCACACGTTGCTAGTGCATTACCTGCTTTCGGTGATGATTTAAGTAAAGAGCAACAACAAACCTTACTGCTGGGTTCAAATTTCACTGCGCCAACAGGATTTAACAGCCTTTTATACTATGCCGATGGTCAAATTACCGTAAAGAATGGTACTAATCTTAGCGTAACCCCAAGTGGTAATGTCACCTTGAATGGTGGCGGAGTTGATGTGCAAGGCAATATAACAGCACACAGTGGCACGGTAGATTTATCTGCCAAAAATAGAGAAAGCTACATTGGTAAACAAGCTACATTTACAAACAACGCTGATAGCAATGTTAAGGTTGGTAGTGCTGGTACTTTAGATGTAAGCGGCTTATGGACAAATGATAGAGTAAACCCAACAGCGACAGACACGATAGCTGTAGATGGCGGAAAAATTAACATCTCAGCCTCTAGTGAAACTGGTGCTGGAGATATTACCTTAGCGAAAGGTAGCTTAGTTAATGCTTCTGGCGGAGCGTGGCTAAACGCTAGCGGGAAACTGAGTAGGGGTAAGGGTGGTGATATTAAACTGTTAGCGAGTGACGGTATTCCTGATGATTCTGATCAGTCACATACTGGCAAGTTAAAATTAGAGGGTGCTTTACGCGCAGATTCTTTATCGGCTGGCGGTAGTTTAAGTCTTTCTTCTGGCACAGTCACAATTGGGGCTGTTGCAAAAGGAACCACTGGTGAAACACTATTAGACAAAACTTTCTTTGAACAAGGCGGTTTTACCTCTTACGACATTAATGGCTTTGAAGGCTTAACTTTAGCTGACAATACTCATATTGCCCCAGCTGCACTTACTCGTGTGTTAGATAGCGGTT
>JANLZY010000350.1:0-2242 GCA_031359365.1 Methylotenera sp.
AAAAATGCAGGTAATTGCAAAATATCAATCACTTCAGCTACTGGTGCGGCTTGCCATGGCTCATGCACATCGGTAATCAACGGTACGCCAAATTCGGCTTTAACCGCTTGAAATATTTTTAAGCCTTCTTCCATACCTGGGCCACGGTGCGAGTTGATTGAAGAGCGATTGGCTTTATCAAATGAGGCTTTAAACACTAATGGAATGTTTAATTTTTGCGTCACTTTTACATAGTACTCGCAAGCCTTTAGCGTGCTATCTACATCTTCAAGCACATTGATTCCACCAAAAAGTACAAAATCTTTTTTATTATCTAAAACAATATCTTTAGTTAATTGCATAGTTTTCTCTAAAAGTTATAAAGTGAGTTTTTTGCTCGAAACGAAATACGGCGCTATTTTTAACAAAAGTATAAAATTTTGTCATTACCACACAGGCGGGAATGACGAGCAGTGAAGTCTTTTGTAAAACTGGTCGTTAAGCTGCTTTGTACAATGCTCTCAACGTGAGTTTTATTTTTCCTACAAACACCAAGCTGTTTGCTAATGCTTGATATTTGGGGTTCGCACACCGTATTACTGAGTAAGATTTAACCATAAAAACATACCAATCGTTGTGTAAGATTGTTAATAAGGATTTATTGGGACTTATTACGTAGTCATTAATCAGTAGTTTGATAAAGTAAATAGGTGCCTAATAATGAGACTTGTGCGCGAAATTACCCCTCCTAAAATATACTCCGTCGTCAACCTCGCGAAAGCGGGATTCATCTAACAGGTTGGTTAAAATGGATTCCCGATTTCGCGGCAATGACGGAATAAGTGTTGTGCGCAAATCTTCTATTTTTCAGCAACTAATATATTAGGCATTGCGCGCTTTGTTGCACTCACTAGCTCCACCAAGAATGCCTCCTGCGTTTTATAAGCATCTTTTGCGCCAGCGGGATAGCTAATTGCGGTTGACACTCTGACCAATACACCGTCTAAAACCTTACCCTTTAAACCATCACGTAATATTTTCAACCTGGCTGACGTTCCGCTTGTAGGATAAGCATCACCTATTCTTATCCAATAACTGACTGTTTCATAGCGGCTTTGGTTACTGACTAGCAAACGCTGCGCTTTTATAGGCTTTGCTGCCGATACATTCATGGTGTTATTGGTTTTGCTTAATAACTGAAACCCTTGGGCGACATAGCAAACCTCAGGGCGATGAATTTTAATATCTTGTTTTTGCTCGCGAGCATAGGCAATGGCTAGCATGACTCTATCGCCATTTTTATTAGCATAGGTGCGCATTACCACTTTGTCATAGAGTTGGCTAGCGAGGTCATTGCCACCAGTAGTTAGGCCAACTTGCGTAAATGGATCTGCAATCTGTGCCCACTCGCCAAATTTTGCTGGAATGATTTTGTCAAGATCTGGCGTGGTGCTAGTTGCATGCATAGTGGGCGTTAACTTAACGGCAAATAATGCGGTTAAAATTAAAAACGTTGCGACGAGCAGGCTTTTTCTTTGTGTTATTTGAGGAAAAACGAACATGTTAATTTTCATCATGTTTATTAATCCCTAGGCGCTATAACTGAGCGCTTTTCTAGCTTACTTGTCATGTATCGCAATAGGCTATCAACACCAATAATCAACATGAGTGCTGTCATGAATAAAAACATGCCTGAAAATTGATGTATGAAACCTTGCCCTGCTTCGTCTCCCCAATAAAAAGTGATCAGCGCCAATACAATCACTCTGGTGACATTGGAGGCGAAAGATATTGGCACTATCAATGCAGCTAGCAGTGCATTGCGCATAGGCGACTCGTGCCTCATCACATTCATATAAAGCAAGCCTAGCGCTTCTAGAGTGAATAGTGAGTTTAAACCTGCACATGCATCGGCAACCAATAACTGATATTGCCCCATATAGATGATTACGCCATTTCTAGCGACAGGGTAATCCATTTGGTATAGCAAGTGCTCAGATGCATAAGAAACTGCCATCTTCATTGGTTGCGTAACAATGTCAATAATAGACGGTGGTAACGGCACCATAAAACACATAAAAAAGAATGCAAACCAAAAGTGTTTAGCTACGCCAACGCCAAAAAATATGAGCGTTAAAGCCAGTAGTACAACTACCAATGAACCTACTTCAAATATATAGAGTGATTGAGATCTGCCAATAGCATAAAGTATGCAGCCAATCACTAAAACTGGCCAACCAAACTTTGGGGCGGGAATAACGGG
>JANLZY010000410.1:0-12665 GCA_031359365.1 Methylotenera sp.
CCAAGGACTTCGGCACGTACTAAATCTAACTGCAAACGGGCAGTTACATAATTGTAGGCAGGCTCAGTTTCAATCAGGCTACGGGCAGACAAAATCAGTGCTTTGTATACCTCCGTAAATGGAATGCCATCATACAAATCACGCACGGCTTGCTCAACCACTAGGTTGGGATTCACTACGTCACCCAAGTTTAGACACGCTTCACCGACCATCTCATTCAGTTGTTTAATATCGAGAGGAATCAATTTTCCATCAATATTCACATTAAGCGTATGGCTAGGTTCTGTAGTTGGATGGCTCGCCTTTTCAGCAGCGCGCTCAGCATTGCGTTTTTCACGGTAAAGCACATAAGCACGTGCTACATCGTGGTTGCCATTGCGCATCAGTGCCAATTCTACTTGGTCTTGAATGTCTTCAATATGGATTGAGCCGCCAGCGGGTAGGCGACGCATCAGCGCATTATTGACTAATTGGCTTAATGTAGCCACTTGGTCGCGCACGCGTTGCGAAGCGCCACTTTGGTTACCTTCAACCGCTAAGAATGCTTTGGTGATGGCGATAGAAATTTTATCGAGTGTAAATTGAACTGCAGCGCCATTGCGACGAATGACTTGCAATGTAGGTAAAGATAAGTCCGTGTTAACAGAAGGTCTGACATCATCCATTAGGTTATTCCCTTTTTCAAAAAGGGCAGGTACGCTTTGCTCACAACAATATCGTGCTTATTGCTTGAACAAAAAACAGCATGGCGGAATGATGCAAAACATCATTCCATCTGCCGAGGACACCCCGCCTCAAACGTTATAAAAGTACTTTTGCGCTTGCTTTAGATTGCTTAAATTGATGGTTTTAAACTCTAAAAGTAAGCACAAAAAATGTACACGGCAGGTCTCCTGGCTCTCAGGTCATCGTTATTTGTTGGCCTTCCCAAATTGTCAATATCCAATTCAGTGGCAAGTGCTTTTAGAACAAGCGTAACAAATAACTCGCTGATTACAGTTGCGGGGGCAGCTATGGCATAGGTGTTTGAAAATTGTTTCAAACACCGCACCGTATTCCCTTTTATCTTACGTTTTGACTAAAACGTAAGAACCGTGTGACAACACTATAACGCAATATAGCGGATTTGTTAAACATAAAAACACTATATATAGATAATATTTATAATTATTTTCTATATATCTGTTTTATATGGATTTTTTTATTTTAGTCATTCCCGCGTAGGCGGGAATTTAGGCAGCGTACATATCTCGCTTGTAATTTTTAGTATTTGTAGGGTGGGTCACTTGTGACCCACGTTCAGCCGCGCTTTAAATTGCTTAAATTGCGTGGGTTCAAGAACCCACCCTACGCATACTGAAATTGTGGTTTACCTAGATTCTCGCCTGTGCGGGAATGACGACCTAGCCTGATAAAGTATAGGTAAAGTAAGCATAAAGAGTAAAGTTATGCCAATTGCTCGCGCAAGCTTTTAGCCACTGTCACCATATTTTCTAAAGCGGCTTTAGTTTCTGGCCAGCCACGAGTTTTTAGGCCACAATCTGGGTTAATCCATAAGCGCTCAACTGGCACGACATCGAATGCACGTTTCATGAGTTTTTCCATCGCCTCAACACTTGGTACGCGAGGTGAGTGAATATCATAAACACCTGGGCCAATGTCGTTAGGGTAAGAAAATTCACCAAACGCATCTAATAGCTCCATGGCAGAGCGCGAAGTTTCAATGGTGATGACATCAGCATCCATCGCTGCGATTGCAGGCAAAATATCATTAAATTCCGCATAACACATGTGGGTATGAATTTGCGTATCGTCACGTGCAATACTGGCCGATAACTTAAATGCTTTTACTGCCCATGCCAAATATTGTGCCCAAGCAGCTTTTTGTAATGGCAATCCTTCACGCAATGCAGGCTCATCAATTTGAATAATCGCAATGCCTGCTTTTTGCAAATCCTCAACTTCATCACGTATTGCCAATGCTAGTTGCATCGCAGTGGTTTCTCTTGGTTGATCATCACGAACAAAAGACCATTGCAATATGGTGATTGGTCCCGTGAGCATGCCTTTTACTGGGCGATTTGAAAGTGATTGTGCGAAGCTTGCTGTGTCTACCGTCATCGGTTTTGGTCTATGCACATCGCCGTAAATAACGGGTGGTTTTACGCAGCGCGAGCCATAACTTTGTACCCAGCCATTTTGTGTGAACGCATACCCAGCTAACTGCTCGCCAAAAAACTCCACCATGTCGTTGCGTTCTGCCTCACCGTGTACCAGCACATCTAAGCCAATTTCTTCTTGCTGTGCAATGGCGTAAGCAATGTGTGATTCCATTTCAGCATCATATTTAGCTTGGCTAATATCCCCTTTTTTAAATGCGGCGCGTGCAGCGCGAATGTCAGGGGTTTGTGGAAAAGAACCTATCGTCGTGGTTGGTAAAAGTGGTAAATTCAAGCGAACTTTTTGGGCTATAGCACGCAACTCAAAAGTGCTTTCACGATTTTCATTTAATGAGTTCAGTGAAGTAATTCGTGCTTTTACATTGGCGTCATGTACTCGGTTTGATTGATTACGTGAAGCAATCGCCGCACGAGAAGTGGCTAATTCTTGCGCGACTGAATCCACACCATTATTCAATGCTTTGGCAATAATACTGAGTTCAATCAGCTTTTCATCGGCAAAGGCTAACCACGATTTAATCTCAGCGTCTAACTTCACTTCATGCGCGAGTGTCACTGGTGTATGCAGCAGTGAGCAACTCGGTGCAATCCATAAGCGATCGCCTAATCTTTTTACCCATGGGTCTAGCAATGATAGTGTTTTGTCTAAATCATTGCGCCAAATATTACGTCCGTCAATCACGCCAGCTGAGATCACCCAATGACTTGGAATCGCGTTTACCCAAGGGCCTAATTGCTCTGGTGCGCGCACCAAATCAATATGGATGCCATCCACAGGCAAGCTCGTAATAAATGCCTGATAGCGTGATACATTGGCAAAGTAAGTGGTAAGCAATAATTTCGGGCGTGATGTTCTGAACCAAGAATAAGCACGGTCAAAGGCTTTCAGCCACGTATCGTCTAAATCTAGGGCGAAAATAGGCTCGTCAATTTGCAGCCATTCAATTTTCCGCAACTGTAGTTCTTGCAACAAATACACATATTGTTGCGCTAGGCCATCTAATAAATCTAACTTATTAATACCACGCGCTTTACTTAAATATAAAAAACTCACTGGGCCGAGAAGCACAGGTTTCACATTTTTGCTGATTTTTTGCGCCTCATCCAACTGGCTTAAAAAATCATGCACGTTGATTGAAAACTGCGTATCGCTTGCCAGCTCTGGCACAATGTAGTGGTAATTAGTATCAAACCACTTAGTCATTTCCATGGCGGGTTGTTCTAAATTGCCGCGTGCTAGTGCAAAATATGTATTTTCTGGGGCAGGGTTTGCTTCACCAAAAGGTTTTTTATTAAAACGTTTTGGTTGCGCGCCAAACAATACAGAATGATCCAGCACATGGTCATATAATGAAAAATCGTTACTGGTGATAAAAGCCAAACCAGCTTCTTGTTGTTTTTGCCAATGTTCAGCGCGTAAATTTTTGGCAGTATTTTGCAAGTCGTCTGACGATACTTCTTTACGCCAAAAAGATTCTAGCGCAAATTTAAGTTCACGCTTTGCGCCTACACGTGGGTAGCCCAAAATATGCGCTTTAATGTTATTTTTAGTCATGTGCTAAGCCTTATTCAATGTAAGGCATGTATTTTCTAACTTGCAAATATTTTAATAAAGCGAAAGTTTTTGTGATAAATTTGAATTAAATTCATACCTAAAATTTATTATGATAGAAATTCGCCATCTAAAATCACTCAAAGCCATCGCCGAAACTGGCAAATTAGGGCTAGCAGCCGAACGTGTATTTTTAACGCAATCTGCGCTTTCACATCAAATACGTGGGCTAGAAACGCATTATGAAATCACCTTGTTTCAGCGCACCCCGCAAGGCTTGCGCTTCACGCCTGCAGGTCAACGTTTGTTAGACTTAGCCAATGAGCTACTGCCGCTTATCGAAAAATCTGAGCGCGATTTAATTCGATTGAAAAGTGATCAGTCTGGCGAATTGCGCATCGTATTGGAGTGTCACACCTGTTTTGATTGGCTAACGCCAGTGATGGATGCATTTAGACGTGCGTGGCCAGAAGTTGAATTGGATTTAGTGGCAGGATTTCATAGCGACCCGTGGCAGTTGCTACGTGAAGGTAAAGCTGACATCGTGATAGGAGGCTTACCAGAGAAAATGCGCGATTTGCGTCATGCACCGCTATTCAAGTTTGAAATTATGGCGGTATTGCCGCTGGATAGTAGCAAGGCTAATAAATCACGATTGGTCGCAGAAGACTTTAGCAATGAAACCTTGATTACTTACCCCGTACCTGAAGAACGTATTGATATTATTCGCAATGTGCTTAAGCCAGCCAATATTGTATTTAACAGACGCACCGCAGAACTGACGGTAGCCATTATGCAGCTTGTAGCAAGCCGCAGAGGCTTAGCGGCATTACCCAGTTGGGGCATCAAAAGCTATATTGACCACGAGTATGTTCTGGCTAAGTCGATAGGTAAACATGGATTATGGTCTGAGTTGCATGCGACTTGTACCGCAGACACCATGTCGCGTCCTTACACTTTGGACTTAGTGAATATTATTAAGCAAACTTGTGCAGAGAATCTGAGCGGTATCAAACTGCTATGAGTCAGTTGCTTTGCACTTTAACTATTAAGAAATGTTAGCCATTAATAAACGATGCCGTGGGGTGTGAAATCGCACCATCACCGTAAGTGCGCAACACTTGAGAGATAATGACCTGATAACCATTCAGCCAATTAGATTGCGCTGCTTTGGCTTCAAGATGTTTTGGATGCTTCATTAACTCATGAAGACCATCCATGGTTTGCCAGTAATACACATTGGACACACGACCAGTTTCAGGATGTTCCCATGCTTCCTCGCCCAAGTAACCCGAAGTTTGTTTGGCGATTTCCGCTATAGCTTCGTCAAGTCGATAAAACGCCTCATCGAATTGTTTTTTATCAAAAATAAAAGTTGCTGAGTACATTTATTATCCTAATTTAGCTGGTGTAATTGTTTTGTTGTAGGTGTAAAAAACATCATCTCGCACCCAGCCTAAAGACTCATACAGCGATTGAGCTGTTAGGTTAGTTTTTGCGGTGGTTAAATCTAGTCGCACATATCCATTTTCAGCTGCATATTCATGCGCGGTCAGCATCAGCGCTTTGCCAGCACCAGATTTTCTGATATTTACATCTACAAATAAATCATAAAGTACGCAGATAGGCGCTGCGAGAACTGAGCAAAATGTCGGGTAAAGCTGACAAAAGCCAATCAGCTTTTGTGCTTGGTTTGTATGAACACTGTTTTCATCAACAGCGCTTTCAGCAACAAAAATAATGGAATCTTTGTTGTTGAGTCTATCTTGCAGAAAGCGCCTTGCCAGACCGATGTCTGATGTCTCTTCATAAAATTCACGGTATGCGTTAAATAGCTCCGCAAGCGGATCAAGGTCTTCTAATTGGGCGATTCTAATTTTTATAGTCATATTATTTTCAATTTAAATGAATACCAAGGGAATCAGTCATTGTAAGAAATCAAGTCAGAGTAATCTATAAAAATAATAGGTGAACATGAAGTGAACTTGTTTTTGATGAGAACTTACTTCGATTTAGCCTATCAATCCTAGTTAATATGGATTTACCCAGATTTACACAGATTTACTATTTAGCGTATTCTATTTTTTCTGCATATAGTCATAATGGGTTCAACGTTTTTAATGTCCTAAGAACCACAATCGATTTAAGTTAAGAGTATCAAATTTAACCAAACTTCAAACTTAACAAAACCTAAAGTAAACCCATGAATGTTTTAAGCCTATGAATGTTCCACTAGACAATCACAAAAAATCTTACCAAAACTATAAGCTGAGCTTGCTATGTCTGACTAGTCTATTGCTGACACTCAACGGCTGTGCTTTGCTTAACCCGAGCCACCCTGAATTAGCTAAGGTAGAAGTACCTGCTAAGTGGTCGGCTGACGAGGCGGCTGCAGCTTCAAGCTCAACCTCACTCAATAACTGGTGGCAACGGTTTAATGATCCGCTTTTGGTGAATCTTGTGCAGCAGTCTTTGCAGAGCAATACGAGTGTCAATAGTGCAAAGTCAGCATTGCAAGAAGCACGTGCTTTGCGCGATGTCGCCGCGGCTACTTTGTTGCCAACGCTTGATACTTCTGCATCTGCGGGGCGAAGTAAATCAGGCCACAATAGCGCGGTGAATAATTTCTCTGCTGGCTTGGATGCAAGTTGGGAGCTTGATATTTTTGGCGCAAACCGCAGCGGACTTAACGCGAGTGAGGCGACCGCTCAGGCAAGCGAGGCGAGTTTAGGTGATGTTCAGGTGTCCATTGCGGCTGAGGTCGCGCTGGATTACATTTCGCTGCGCAATGCTCAGGCACGCTTGGCGATTGCTAATAGCAATTTAACCAGCCAGCTGGAAACGCTGCAAATAACCGAATGGCGAACTCAAGCTGGCTTAGTTTCATCATTAGATTCAGAGCAGGCTAGAGTTTCAGCAGAGCAAACGCGCGCCATTATTCCTCCGCTACAGACCTCAATTGCGCAGATGAGCCATGCGCTAGCTGTGCTTACTGGTCAGCCGCCCGCTGCTTTATTGCAGCAACTGTCGACAGCTAACCCGGTGCCACAGGCCGCGAATGATTTGGCTTTGAATTTTCCAGCTGAAACCTTGCGTCAACGTGCCGATGTAAGGGCTGCTGAATATCGAGTGACTGCTGACTTGGCAAAGCTGGCACAAGCTGATGCAGCGCGCTTGCCAAACTTCTCGTTGAGTGGCTCGCTTGGTTTAAGTGCGCTGACTTTGGGTTCATTAACTAGCGGTTCTTCAGTGGTCAGTTCATTGTTGGCGAATGTCGCCATGCCATTGTTTGATGGTGGTTCTAGGCGCGCTAAAGTGCGCGCTCAAGAAGCTGTGCTGGCGCAAACACGTTTAAGTTATAAAGCCACAGTGCTAACTGCATTGCAGGAAGTTGAAGATGCCTTGGTAGCTTTGCGTGGCGATATTCAGCGTGTATCTCGATTAAAACTCGCCTCTGAATCCTCTAGCAATGCCGCACTGATGGCACGTCAACGTTACGATAGTGGCTTGTCAGATTTCCAAACAGTGCTTGAAACGCAACGTTCTTTATTAAGTACGCAAGACAGTGTAGCTAGCGCAAACGCCGATGTCAGTTCAGACCATGTGCGCCTTTATAAAGCTTTAGGCGGTGGCTGGCAAGCAAGCGAAGCTGAAATAACAACATCACTTACTGAAAAAACGAAATGAATTTACCTCCTATGAACACTAATAATTCTTCAACTGAAACTACTTCAGCTAGTACTTCTACAGCAGCTATTGATATTGCGACTTTGTTAGATGAGCCAGCAAAAGTTGCATGGTATCGTCGCTCAAGCTTATGGGTAGGGTTGGCGATACTCATTATGATAGTCGCAGGGTTTTTGTATTGGCAAGCTAAGCGTGCGGCAGAAGCATTACCAAGTTATACAACGCAAGAGGTGACGCGTGGTAATTTGACCTTGACTGTCACTGCCAACGGTACTATCCAGCCGACGCGCTCTATCAATATTGGTAGTGAACTTTCAGGCACGGTGCGCAAGGTCAATGTTGACGTAAACGATGTAGTTAAAAAAGGTCAGGTTTTGGTAGAGCTTGATACTTCAAAATTGAGTGATCAGGTGTTGCGTTCAAAAGCAACTTTGGCATCAGCCATTGCAAAGGTTGCGCAGACCGAAGCGACAATAAAAGAAACATCATCTGCCTTACAAAGATTGGAAGAAGTGTCTCGACTATCAGGCGGTAAAGTACCATCAAAATCTGAGCTTGATACGGGTCGTGCCGCGTATGATAGAGCTGTGGCTGATGACTTGAGTGCAAAAGCTGGTGTGAATGATGCACGCGCTGCGCTATCAACAGACCAAATTAATTTATCCAAAGCCTCTATTGTTGCGCCGTCTGATGGTGTGATACTTACTCGTGCAGTTGACCCAGGCAATGCTGTAGCGGCTTCTTTACAAGCGGTGACTTTGTTTACGATGGCAGAAGACTTAACTAAATTACGCCTTTGGGTGTATGTGGATGAAGCCGATGTTGGCTCTGTTAAGTTAGATCAGGATGCTACTTTTACCGTGAGTGCTTATCCAACACGTAAGTTTCCTGCACGTATTACGCGAGTAGGTTTTGGTTCTACCATTACGGATAATGTGGTGACTTATCTCACTTATTTAGATGTGGATAATACCGACCTTAGTCTACGCCCAGGTATGACAGCGACAGCCACTATTAAAGCTAAGCAAGTGAAAGATGCGTTATTAGTGCCTAACACCGCACTGCGTTTTACGCCTACATCTGCTGACTCTGATAAGTCGCAATCAGCCAATAAAAAAGGACTCGCTACGAGCTTAATGCCAAGCATGCCGCGCAGTAGCAAAAATCGTAAATCTGCTGCTGATAGAGCTAATGTGGCGTTAGCTAAGCAAGTGTGGGTGTTGCCTAAAGATGGCGGCGCGGCTATTGCCGTTGCTGTAAAACCTGGCATTAGCGACGGTCATATGACGGAGATTATCGGTGGCGACCTACAAGTTGGCATGCAAGTCATAACTGATCAGAAAGTGGTGGCACAGTGAGTGAGTCATTAACCCAGCAATCCACATTACGGCAGCCACTTATACAATTAATAGATGTTAAGAAAACCTATGGGTCAGGCTCAACCGAATTTCTTGCTTTAAAAGGTATAGATTTAAGTATCTACGCAGGTGAGTTTGTCGCCATTATGGGGCCAAGTGGTTCGGGAAAATCTACCGCTATGAATATTCTTGGCTGCTTAGATAGCCCTAAATATGGCCAGTATCTTTTCAAAGGTGCTCATGTAGAAGACTTAACTCGAGACCAGCACGCGCGGCTACGCAGACGTTTTCTTGGTTTTGTGTTTCAGGGCTTTAACCTATTAGCACGTACTACCGCGCAAGAAAATGTAGAGCTGCCATTACTTTATCGCGGCGATAATGCTGAAAAACGTCAAGCGGCGGCTAGCAAAGCATTAGCCTCAGTAGGATTGGCGGGTTGGGAGCATCATACGCCTGCAGAGCTTTCAGGCGGTCAACAGCAACGTGTTGCCATTGCACGCGCCATTGTGACTGAGCCTGCGGTGTTGCTTGCGGATGAACCCACTGGAAACTTAGACACGCAACGCAGCCATGAAATTATGGCGCTTTTAGTAGCACTCAATAGAGACCATGGCATTACGGTGTTAATGGTGACGCATGAATTAGACATGGCTGCATACGCGCATCGAATAGTGACATTTGTCGATGGAAAAATTGCAAAAGATGAAATGAATGAGCATCCTACGATGCCCAGCTCAGCTGATTTAAACATGTCAGATACTAATTTGACTGAGGTTATTTAATGTTATTAAGTGTATTCATGTTGGCGTTGCGCTCAGTCAGGCGCAACTTATTACGGTCTTTCTTGACCATACTTGGCATTGTGATTGGCGTTGCCGCCGTGATTACTATGGTGACATTAGGTAACGGCGCCACTCAAGCCATCAAAACGCAAATTTCTAGCTTAGGCACTAATTTGTTAATGGTCAATCCGGGTCAGCGTCAACCCGGTGGCGGTGGAGGCGGAGGCGGCGTACCGCAATTCACAGAGGCAGATGCTGTCGCCATACAGTCAGAAATTGGTGGCGTTGCTGCGGTTGCGCCACAAGGCCGCAGTAGCGTCACGGTGATTGCCAATGGTCGAAATTGGTCTAGCACTGTTTACGGCAGTACTAACGCATGGTTTCTTACTGGCAACTGGAAATTAGCAAGCGGCCGAATTTTTGACCCAGATGAACAAACGGCTGGCGCAGCAGTGTGCGTGATCGGTGAAACGGTACGCCGAGAATTATATGCAGGCAAAATAGGGCAAACAGGTCTTGGTGAACAATTACGAATCAAGCAGTTTTCATGCACTGTTGTGGGTATTTTGAACGCTAAAGGTCAAGGTGGTATGGGCGACCAAGACGATGTAGTGCTTGTGCCACTACATACCCTTCAGCGCCGCGTCACCGGTAGTTTGAAAGTCAGTACGCTACTGGTTTCAATGGAGGACGGCAGAGATAGCGGCCCATTAAAAGCTAGCCTGCGTGATTTGCTACGCGAACGTCGCAAACTGGCCGAGAATGATGACGATAATTTTAATATTTTCGACACGCAACAACTCGCCGAAACACTTTCAAGCACCACTAAAGTGATGACCACACTACTTGGTGCAGTGGCCGCAGTAAGCTTGCTAGTGGGCGGGATTGGCATTATGAATATCATGCTAGTGAGCGTTACAGAACGCACTAGAGAAATTGGTTTGCGCCTTGCAATTGGCGCGCTAGAGCGAGAAGTCTTGTTGCAGTTTTTGATTGAGGCCGTGGTGTTGTCGGCATTAGGCGGGCTGATAGGTATTATCATTGCCGCCATCGCCTCTTACGGACTTTCTATCGTCATGAATGTGCCATTTATTTTTGATGTCACAACTAACGCGATGTCGTTTTTATTTTCTGCTGGCATCGGCGTACTTTTTGGCTACTTTCCAGCAAGACGCGCCGCACAAATGGATCCGATTGAGGCATTAAGACATGAGTAATGGTTAGGTTAATGGGCGCAGTTAAGCATCCTGCTTGAGTGATATAGGTTAGGCTGCACTCCAAAGGCAACTTGTTTCGAACTGACCCATAAACCAAATGCGTTTGAATGGATGATAGATTGCATCAAACCACGGCTGGATGGTTGGGATGATTTCGTCATCTGTCGTCATGATCTGACCATCGGTATAGATGAGTAATTCGATGCGGCATATATTTGTTTTGTATGTCTTGTGTAGCTTATTTCGAATGATTCGCTCCGAGGGGTCGGACGTTGAGAACGCATCAGTGCGGGCTCTTTCTCCAGCCGCTTGAACCTTTGCTATCAAAGGATCTGTAAGGCTTACGAGTTCAAATGCAATCTCTCCTTCTTCGATGTGGGTGCATAGCAAATCAGGTTCAGGCTCTGGGCGGCTGCTTATCCTTGACCAATGGTTTTCTTCGCCTAACCGCCCGATGAAGCGGGCAAAGGCTGCCTGTTCATTGCGCTGTTTGACGGAGAGGGGTTCCATACGTGCTGTGCCGCCTAAAAGTTATTGTGAATGTTGATTTCGACATGTTAATTTTCTTTTTAAGTCTCATAATTAAGCATTGTCCTGTCCATACTATAGTTAATAGCAAGTACGGATGCAATTTAAAGCTCCAAACACTATGAGTTTTTAATTTGACTTACTGCCTTAACGCTAACTGTATAACCTCAGCCAGCTTACTTCCAAATTCCGTAATATGCTCTGTTGCGGAATACGCATAGCCAATAATCAAGCCTTTTTCAGTGCTTTCGCCCATGCAGTAGTGCGATAGCGGGTATACGCGTAAACCTTGTACTGAGGCTAGTTCAGCTACGCGTACATCGTCGCATATTGAGTCAAATTCCACTACTAAGTGCAGACCAGAATCTACTGTAGAAAGCCTTGCACCTACCGTGGCGATTGGCGCTAATGCTGCTTGCAATAACCGTCTGCGTTCTCCGTATATTTGCCGCAGCCTTCTAATGTGGCTGGCAAAATGACCTTCTTCAATGAAGTCTGCCAGTGCGGCTTGAATGACTACTTGTCCGGGTCGTTGTAGTTCATATAAGCCACTTTTAAAGCTTTCTACCAAATTAGGTGGCACCACTAAATAGCCCAAGCGTATGCCTGGGTACATCACTTTTGAAAACGTGCCTAAATAAAGCACGCGACCATTTTGGTCCATGCCTTGTAATGATGAAATTGGGCGACCTTCAAAGCGAAACTCGCTGTCGTAATCGTCTTCAATAATCCATGCTTTGCAGTTTTGCGCGTAATCCAACAATAAGCGGCGGCGGCCATAACTCATGACCATGCCTTTTGGGTATTGGTGCGATGGCGTGGTGTAAATCAAGCGCGGCGTAGTGCGGTAGTCTTTAGTGCTCGGCGCCATGCCTTCTTTGTCCACATTAACAGGGTGTAGTTGCAGACCATTTACTTCCAATACGCGTCGTGCCGCCCAGTAGCCCGGGTTTTCTACCCATGCACAATCGCCGTGGTCCGTGAGTAAGCGTGCGCATAAATCAATTGATTGTTGCGTGCCTGAAGTAATCAGTACTTGGTCGTAGGTGAGGTTAACCGCACGCGATACGCGTAAATAATCAGCAATGGCTTTTCGTAATGGTAAATAGCCGCCGTCATGGCTGGAGTCTAGCAAGGTGGGATTTGGCGTGCGCCATTGCCGATTGAGTAATCGACGCCATAGCGCATAAGGAAAGCCTGCGTAATCATCTTCACCAGGGGTGAAAGGCTGTACCTCGTTATGAATTCTAGTGTTATTAACTCTTGCTGACGATTGAGGTTCATTTACAGCACCACATGCCGCTAATCCACGTTTAGATAATCCAATGGAATCTTCAAGTTTTACATAGGTATTTTCTGCG
>JANLZY010000467.1:0-5768 GCA_031359365.1 Methylotenera sp.
AGTCACAACTCGTTGCTGATTTGCAAGTTTAAGTACTTCATCTGCACGCGCATTGGAAATAAATCCTAATCTAGCAATGCCATCTTGTGCTTGCTGGGCCAATAAATCAGCTCGCATACCAGCTTCAAACTTACTAGGTGAAAGTTGGTTTTGCGATAAAGTCTGATCATAAAGCTCTTGTGAAAACTTACCATCTTTCTGAAACTCTGGCATTCCAGTCACATAAGTAGCAAGTTGTGAATCGCTAATAGCATATTTAGCATTGTGTATTTCATCACTTAATAACTGCTTATTAATAAGCTGGTCTAAAACTAAGGCTTTGACTTGAGGGCTGTCTAATTGAGCTTGCTCAAATTTACCCTCAGACTGCAGACGATTACGCATATTTTTCAAAGCATTATCATATGCTTGAACAGAGATACTGTTACCACCCACTTTAGCTACTGCTACATTATTGCCGGCACTACTCAAATATGAGTCAATACCAAACAATGCGAAAGGGATAGTAATTAAAGCCAATAGAGCTTTACCAACCCAACCTTGGGCTACGGTGCGAATTTGATCTAACATAAAAACTTTCTATCCTTAATAAATACACATCTTCTAGACTTCAAGTCTACTCAGAAATTCTGACTTTAAGCTTTATACTCATTGAAAACTTTGGATATGACTGCGTGAAATCCAAAACGTCACTAATATATCATAAGATGAGCTTGGTAATTTTCTTAGCTACACAATACAGAAGCTTTTCAGCGATGCAAAAGCAAAAGTACAAATAAAAATAGCGAGTCCTAAGACTCGCTATTTTTATTTGGCGGAGCGGACGGGACTCGAACCCGCGACCCCCTGCGTGACAGGCAGGTATTCTAACCAACTGAACTACCACTCCAAAAAACTTAACGTAAGAACAAGACTTAATCCATACGTTTACTGATTCTAATCAAATCGTGCGCTCTTATTTTTTACAAAATAAAAGAGTGCTCAAAATACCAGCACTCTCAAATTTAAAATTAGGAACGGCTTAGTCACATTTTTGTATAATTTGGTGGGTGCTAACGGGGTCGAACCGCTGACATTCGCCTTGTAAGGGCGACGCTCTACCAACTGAGCTAAGCACCCTGCTTAACCAACAAAAACGTTAGTTTACAGCATCTTTAAGGGATTTACCAGCCCTAAATTTAGGAGAGTTTGCCGCGTTAATCTTAATAGTCGCACCTGTACGTGGGTTGCGACCATTTCGTGCTTCACGCTTACCAACATAGAACGTACCGAAGCCAATTAATGTTACTAAATCGCCTTTTTTCATTGCGGCAGTAATTGCTGCTGTAGTTGCATCTAACGCACGACCAGCTGCAGCTTTTGAAAGGCCAGAAGCACTTGCAATACTGTCAATCAGTTCTGATTTATTCACGAGTAGTCCCCTCTTAAAGGTTGTTAAATAAAAACCATATAAATATAAACTTAAGTTACATATTGGGGTATTGACTACCCGTACAACTTTATATCAAGCCTGCAAAGGCTGTGTCAAGCTTTTAAGCCCGAGATTCACACTTAATTTTCTAGTGTTTAATAGCCTCAACCACGGTACTTTTAATTTCCACTGCCTTATCAGCAGCTTGCACATCATTTGCAACAATTTCATTAACTTGTGGAATTTCTGACAGCGGCACTGGTTGTGAGGCCAATGCTAGCGCCAAGACCTCATCTATCCACTGCACGGGGTGAATATCTAGATGGTTTTTGATATTTTCAGGTATATCAGCCAAATCCTTTACATTTTGACTTGGAATTAACACTGTTTTAATACCACCACGATGGGCTGCAAGCAACTTCTCTTTCAAACCACCAATAGGCAACACTTCGCCACGCAGCGTAATTTCACCTGTCATCGCTACATCAGCACGTACTGGAATGCCCGTTAAAATTGAAACTAGTGCCGTGGTAATAGCAATACCTGCACTCGGTCCATCTTTTGGCGTAGCGCCCTCAGGAAAGTGAATATGAATATCATTTTTTTCATAAAAGTCATCGGAAATGCCAAGTCGTTTAGCACGACTACGAACAACACTCATCGCAGCCTGTGTAGACTCTTTCATGACTTCGCCAAGCTTACCTGTAGTTGTTGTTTTACCTTTACCCGGTAACAAAACAGCTTCAATTGTCAGTAACTCACCACCTACGGATGTCCAAGCTAAGCCTGTGACTTGGCCAACCTGGTTTTCTTTTGCTGCAACACCATAGTCGTAACGTTGCACACCTAGGTATTTATCCAGATTTTTTGGTGTAACAGTGATTTTTTTAGCTGCTTTAGTGCCTTCTTTAGCCTTAACTGTAATCAACTCTTTAACAATTTTACGGCAGACTTTTGCAATCTCTTGCTCAAGTTTACGTACGCCAGCTTCACGTGAGTAATATCGAATAATGTCACGCACTGCTGCTTCAGAAACACTGGCCTCTTGCTCTTTTAAGCCGTGAGATTTCAATTGCTTAGGTAATAAATAACGCATAGAAATATTTACTTTTTCATCTTCGGTATAACCTGAAAGATGAATAATCTCCATACGATCTAGGAGCGCCGCTGGTATATTCATTGAGTTTGCAGTTGCAACAAACATCACATCTGACAAGTCGTACTCTACCTCTACATAGTGATCTGCAAACGTATGATTTTGCTCAGGATCTAATACTTCTAATAATGCAGAAGATGGATCGCCACGCATGTCTTGACCCATTTTATCGACTTCATCGAGTAAAAATAATGGGTTTTTAACACCAACTTTGCTCATACTTTGCAGAATCTTACCTGGCATAGAACCAATATAAGTGCGTCTATGACCACGGATTTCAGATTCATCACGCACGCCACCTAAAGCCATGCGAACAAATTTACGATTTACTGCTTTTGCAATACTTTGACCTAGCGAAGTTTTACCCACGCCTGGAGGACCCACTAAACATAAAATTGGTGATTTAATCTTATCAACACGTTGTTGAACCGCTAAATACTCAACGATGCGCTCTTTGACTTTTTCCAGACCATAATGGTCATCATCTAGTACTTTTTCAGCAGCTAACAAATCTTTGCTGATTTTCGTCTTTTTCTTCCAAGGCAAATTAATCAGAATGTCAATGTAGTTACGCACCACTGAAGCTTCCGCAGACATCGGTGACATCAACTTCAATTTTTTAAGTTCGCTCGCCACTTTAGCTAACGCTTCTTTAGGCATGCGAGCCGCTTCTATGCGCTTCTCAAGCTCTTCCATTTCAGCATTTTCATCTTGCTCGCCTAACTCTTTTTGAATCGCTTTGACTTGCTCGTTTAAGTAATACTCGCGCTGAGTTTTTTCCATTTGGCGTTTTACACGCCCACGAATGCGCTTCTCAACTTGCAGAATATCAATCTCGCCTTCCATCAAGCGCAGCAAATGCTCTAAACGTTCTGCTACACTGAACATCTCTAATATTTTTTGCTTTTCATCTAACTTCAATGTTAAGTGTGCCGCGATAGTATCAGCTAAACGCCCTGCTTCATCAATGGTAGCAAGGGAAGTTAATATTTCTGGTGGGATTTTTTTATTCAGCTTAACGTATTGATCAAACTGAGCAAATACAGTGCGCATCAAGGCCTGAATCTCTACATCATTAACAGATTCAGCAATTAGCTCAGCATTAGCGGCAAAGCACTCTTCTGTTTCAATAAAGCCAGTAACCTTAGCGCGCTGCACACCCTCAACTAAGACCTTAACGGTACCATCAGGCAGCTTCAACATTTGAAGCACAGTTGCAATAGTACCCACTTCATACAAGTCAGCAGCATCTGGCTCATCTTTATTCGCTGACTTTTGAGCAACCAACAAAATCTGCTTATTACCTTCTGAAGCAATTTCTAGGGCTTTTACTGACTTAGTTCGGCCAACGAATAGTGGAATCACCAAATGTGGGTAAACAACCACATCTCGCAAAGGCAATACTGGCAATAAGCCATTATCAGGGGTATATTTAGGTAATGATTTTGTCATGGAGACTTCCAAGTTAAGCTAAAGAGTAAGCCATTTATGCCTACAGAATCATTTATGGGGCTGAAACTTTAGAGTTCAAGCCTAAAGTTTCAGCAGATGCTTTAATTTTCAAACAAAATAATTAAAAGACAAAAGCAATGAGATGAATTAACGGCGCTTAGCCAACTGCTTCTTCAGTAGGTTTATCTGCATAAATTAAAATTGCTGGTGCATCACCGCGGACAACACCTTCGTCGACCACAACTTTACTCAAATTTTCCAAAGAAGGTAACTCATACATAATATCAAGTAGAGAATGCTCTAGTATTGAACGCAGGCCTCGTGCACCTGTTTTACGCTCTAGTGCTTTTTTAGCAATTAAGAGTAATGCTGACTCTCTAAACTCTAACTCGACACCTTCCATCTTGAAGAGCTTGATGTACTGCTTGGTAAGCGCATTTTTAGGCTCAGTCAAAATAGTCATCAGCGCAGCTTCATCTAGTGACTCCAGTGTTGCAACCACTGGCAAACGACCAATAAACTCTGGAATCAAGCCAAATTTAATCAAATCTTCAGGTTCTACATCGCGCAGCACTGCACCAACCTGACGAATATCATTTTTGCCTTTTACTTCCGCGCCAAAACCAATACCGCCTTTTTCGGAGCGTAAGCGGATAACTTTTTCTAAGCCGTCAAAAGCACCACCACAGATAAATAATATATTTGTCGTATCAAGCTGAACAAACTCTTGATTTGGGTGTTTACGACCACCTTGTGGAGGGATGGAAGCAACCGTACCTTCTATTAGTTTGAGCAAGGCTTGCTGTACGCCTTCGCCCGAAACATCACGGGTGATTGAAGCATTTTCAGATTTACGTGAAATCTTATCAACCTCATCGATGTAAACAATTCCGCGCTTTGCTTTTTCAACATCGTAATCACATTTTTGCAATAGTTTTTGCATAATGTTTTCAACGTCTTCGCCCACATAACCCGCTTCAGTCAAAGTGGTAGCATCAGCCATCACGAATGGCACATCAAGTAATCTGGCCAAGGTTTGCGCCAATAATGTTTTGCCTGAACCTGTAGGACCTATCAGCAAAATATTACTTTTTGAGATTTCAACTTCGTCTTTTTGACCGCCATCTGAAAGATTATTGTGACCAAGACGCTTGTAATGGTTATATACCGCAACCGCTAAGTTCTTTTTAGCATGCGTTTGACCAATCACATATTGATCTAAAATCTTACAGATTTCTTGTGGTGTTGGTAAGCTTTGATCTGTTGATTTCAAGCCATCAGTGTTCTTTACTTCTTCTCTGATAATGTCATTACACAAATCAACGCACTCATTGCAAACGAACACAGAAGGTCCGGCAATGAGTTTTTTTACTTCATGTTGGCTTTTGCCACAGAATGAACAATAGAGTAGCTTGTCGCCGTCGGCTTTATTCGCCATGTGTAATTCCTAATTAAATTGTAGCTTTTGTAACAACATCTCTATTATTACGACTTCAAAACTTTTAACTTTAAAGCAATCTTATGCCGCCTCTGTGCGACTTTCAATCACTTTATCAATCATGCCATATTCAACTGACTGTGTAGCACTCATAAAGTTATCACGCTCAGTATCACGGTCAATTTCTGCAGCTGTTTTGCCTGTATGGTGAGCCAAAATATCGTTTAACTTCGCACGCAAATACAAGATTTCTTTAGCATGAATTTCAATGTCTGTAGATTGACCTTGGAAACCACCTGACGGCTGGTGAA
>JANLZY010000468.1:0-4710 GCA_031359365.1 Methylotenera sp.
GGTCACACTACATTAGAAATCGCTGATGCAGTTAAAGATGCTGATGTTGTAATGCTATTGTTGCCAGATGAAACAATGGCACAAATTTTTGCGGCAGATGTTGCTGACCATTTAAAACAAGGCGCTACATTAGCGTTTGCACACGGCTTTAACATTCACTACAACCAAATCACACCACGTGCTGATTTAGACGTCATTATGGTTGCTCCAAAAGGCCCAGGCCACACAGTGCGTTCAGAATACTTAAAAGGTGGCGGCGTTCCTTCATTGATCGCGGTTTACCAAGATAAATCAGGCAAAGCTAAAGATGTTGCACTTTCATACGCAGCTGCAAACGGCGGCACTAAAGGCGGCGTGATTGAAACTGACTTCCGTGAAGAAACAGAAACTGACTTGTTCGGTGAGCAAGCTGTGTTATGTGGCGGTGCAGTTGAATTAGTTAAAGCTGGTTTTGAAACATTAGTTGAAGCTGGTTACGCACCTGAAATGGCTTACTTTGAGTGCTTGCACGAATTGAAATTGATTGTAGATTTGATGTACGAAGGCGGCATTGCCAACATGAACTACTCAATCTCAAACAATGCCGAATATGGCGAGTACGTAACAGGCCCACAAGTGATTAACGATCAATCACGCGCGGCGATGAAAACATGCCTAGCTAATATTCAAAATGGTAACTACGCGAAACAGTTCATTTTAGAAGGTCGTACAAACTACCCAGAAATGACTGCACGTCGTCGCTTGAACGCAGCTCACCCAATCGAGCAAGTGGGCGGTCAATTACGCTCTATGATGCCTTGGATTGCTAAAAACAAATTAGTTGATCAATCAAAGAATTAATGAGCATTCAATAGCCAATCCTAACATTCGTTCTGGTTAGCTATAAAATAAAAGGGCAAAGCGTTAAGCGGTTTGCCCTTTTTTATTGTTAAAATCAAAAAATCGGTTTGAATTTAAGGTTAAATATAAATGAACTTGGCAGTGCTTTTACAATACATTTTACCCAAACAAGCCATTACTGCGCTTGCTGGAAAGTTAGCGCATTATCAAGGCGGCAACTTAACCACCACAGTGATTACTTGGTTCGTAAGGCGCTATCAGGTCAATATGGCGGAAGCCGCGAATCCTGATGTTGCCTCATACAAAACATTCAATGACTTTTTCACTCGCCCACTTAAAGCTGGTGCAAGGCCGTTGGCAACAGCAGATTTTATTTGCCCTGTGGATGGCGCAATTAGCCAATTTGGTGCAATTGAGAAAGATCAAATATTTCAGGCAAAAGGCCATTCATACTCTACAACTGCTTTAGTTGGCGGCGATAAAGCATTAGCAGACAAGTTTGAAAATGGACATTTTGCTTGCCTGTATTTAAGCCCAAAAGATTATCACCGTATTCATATGCCTTGCGACGGCACGTTAAAAAGCATGACCTATGTTCCAGGTGCTTTATTTTCGGTAAACCCAACCACAGCGCAAGGCGTGCCTGGCTTATTTGCAAGAAATGAACGCGTGGTGTGTGAATTCACCTCTGCGCAGCACGGCAGCTTTGTCATGGTATTAGTCGGCGCGACTATTGTTGGCAGCATGGCAACTGTTTGGCACGATACTGCCAATGGCATCATCAACCCACCGCGGACGGGTAAAACTAAAGCTTGGAAATACGATGATAAAAACATCAATCTAAAACAAGGCGATGAAATGGGCAGATTCTTACTTGGCTCTACCGTAGTCATGTTGTTTGAAAAAGAGGCACTGCAATTTAATGCAGATTGGCAACCAGCTAGAGCCATCAGATTAGGTGAGCTGATGGGTAAATAAGGATGTAGGAGCGATCTTTAGATCGCGAAGATTTATAAATTCGCGATCTAAAGATCGCTCCTACACAAACTATTTACCCGCCTTATGATGCAAATGCGGTGCTAACTCATTCAACGCAGATTCATACACACCACGTTTAAACTCAATCACATCTTCTAACGGCACCCAATATTCGCTCCAACGCCATGCATCAAACTCTGGATGTTCACTTGCGCGCAACGACACATCGCTGTCGCGACCTAACATACGCAATAAATACCAAATTTGCTTTTGGCCTTTGTAGCTGCCGCGATACTCACGCTTAATCCATGTAGAAGGCACTTCATACCTAAGCCAGTCTTTGGTACGTCCCAAAATTTGCACGTGCTCAGGCTTTAAACCTACCTCTTCCATCAATTCGCGATACATGGCCTGCTCTGGGCTTTCGCCATGGTTAATACCACCTTGCGGAAACTGCCAAGCATGCTCACGAATACGCTTGCCCCAAAACACCTGATTGTTAGCATTACATATAATAATGCCAACATTCGGGCGAAACCCGTCTCGATCTAACATAACGTTTTACTGCCTAAATTATTTAATACGATTTTTTCATATTTTGAGTATTTTTGAAAGCAGCCATTTGAGTATAATAGCTAAGCCTATGAAAATACTATCAATTAAATTTTCGAGAATTAACCAGATTATTGCGCTTTTGATCATTAGCGCACTCACGTGCACGCTAACCACAGCTTGCCAAGCCGCAATCAAGCCAGCACATTCAAATTTAGCCTACATTACTAATCAGGGTGAAAATTCTGTATCAGTCATTGACACCTCAACAAACCAAGTCACTAATACTATCAAAGTTGGCAAAGCGCCTGTGGGAGTTGCTGTTTCAGCTAAGTTAAACCGTGTTTATATTTCCAATGTAGAAAGCCAGGAAATATCGATTATAGACACCCAAAATAACACTGTAGTAGAAACTATAAAAATCAAAGGCTCTCCTGTAGGCCTAGCGCTATCGCCTGATAGCAAGACCCTCTATGTGGCGGATTGGTTTGATAATCGCGTATTAGCCATTAGCACAAGTGCAGACCATACTACAAGTGAAGTGAGTGTTGGCGATGCGCCTGCTGGTATGGTAGTTAGTCCCAATAATAAATGGCTGTATATCGCCAATCGGGATAGTAATGATATTGCAGTGATAGACACGGTCACCCTTACTATCAAAAAACGCATTCCAGTAGGTAAGCACCCTTTTGGGCTTGCTCTTAGCAAAACAGGCTTATGGTTAGTCAGTGTGAATGTAAAAGAAGACACGGTCAGTATGATTAACACCAAAACCAATGCGCAATATAAAGTAAAAGTAGGCTACCACCCCTATTGTGCAGCTATCAGCTTAGATGGCAAGCAACTCTATGTGAGCAACACACAAGACGACAGCGTAACCGTCATCAATATGTCTACGCGCAAAACCATTGCCACAATCAATGTTGGCAATACACCAGAAGGCATTAGTCTAGATAGTGCCAACAGCCGCGCCTATATTGCGAATTGGGGCAGCGATAGCGTTAGCGTGATTGATACTAAAACCAAACAAATACTCACCACCATAAAAACTGGTGACAAAAGCCGCGCATTTGGGCAGTTTATTTTAAATCAATAGTGCAATATTTTCGCGGCCATAGACCGCTCCTACAAACTACGATACAGGTTTGCTTGTAGGAGCGGTCTGTGGCTGCGAACAGCAGCGCAAGCCAGACAAGCCCACTGTCAACCAAACCGAACTTATTTCGTTTCTACAAATACAAGTAACACTGCATTTAATAAACCCCCGTTCTCATTTATAATGCACTGTTGTTTTTAAATAACCCTCTCAACATGAGAGTCATGGAGATTAGTAAATGAAAAAGATTTTAGCATTGCTTGCGCTTGGCTTAAGCGTAAGTCTAGTTCCGTTCACCGCAGCAGCACACGGCCCATCACCACAAAAAGTTGAAAAAACTGTCATCATTAAAGCTGATCCAGCTAAAGTATGGGCAATCGTTAAAGATTTTGGTGGCATTCACAAATGGCACCCGGGCGTAGCCAGCACTAAAGTAGAACAGAAAAAAGATGAAAATGGCGACATGGCTACTTTCAGAACACTTACGTTTAAAGATGGCGGCAATGTGTACGAGAAGTTGCGCACTATTGATGACGCATCAATGAAGATTAGATATGAAATCGTGACTGGCACACTACCACTCACAGACTATAACGCGACAATGACTGTAGAAAAAGGTGACAAACCAGGCGAATCAAAAGTAACATGGGTTGGCCGCTTCTACCGTCTATACAAACTTAACCCACCAATCCCAGCGGGTCAAGATGACGAAACAGCCGTTAAAGCCATCACAGGTATTTTTGATTCAGGTTTAGCTAACTTACAAAAGGTAGCCGAAAACTCAAAGTAACTGGCCAGTTAACTGGCGCAGAAGCATCTGGCAAAAAACCATGGTGGAGATTTTGGTAAAGTGACAATTTCTGACAAAAGTGTCAACTTTTGTCAGTCAAATTAAGAAGAAGCGGGGGGGAAACCCCGCTTTTTTTATTTTTTAGCAAACTGACCCACACTAATATTTTTTGCTGAATGCACACATACTTACGCTTATCAATCAACTGTATCAATATCGGAAATACACATAACCATTGAGTCACAGACAAGTAGGAGCGATCTTTAGATCACAAAAATGCAGCATATTAACCCACCTATCTTTCGCGATCTAAAGATCGCTCCTACAAAAACAAAAAAGTTGGCACATCCATTGCTTAATAGCTTACAAGCACTGCAACACCTAGTGCTTAAGGTGTAGTGCAAAAATATTAATTTTTATACAAAGGAAATAAAATGAAACAAGTACAAAAAGG
>JANLZY010000480.1:0-4079 GCA_031359365.1 Methylotenera sp.
CTCAAACAGCCGCTTGCCGAAAACTCCCATAAAGCTGAGCAACGCAGCGCGGTAGCAGGGGGATTTAAGGTCAAAGGCGGTGACGTTTCATGGATTTCTGTTTATTCGGAATATTTTCAAATTCAGCCAAGTAGGGTGGGCAACTTGTTTGCCCACGCGGTGAAATGCTAAAAGTTTCGCTACGCGTGGGTTCAAGAACCCACCCTATTTGATCTACGCTGAAATGATAGATTTTGCGTTACTTGCTATTCAAATCATCGTAAGTCTTTTGCGCAGTCATCACCTCATTAATATTCGTTTCAGACCAAGTTTTAACTGCATAAAGTAAGTCTTTAAGCGTGTGTCCTAGGGGAGTAAGTGAGTATTCTACTTTTGGCGGTACGGTGGCGTGTACTTTCCTGCTGACTAAGCCGTCACGTTCCAAGCCACGCAGGGTTTGCGTGAGCATTTTTTGTGATATTCCACCTATTTCGCGTTGCAGATTGCTGAAGCGTTTGGTGTCACTTTCTAGCAATATCATCACTAACACTGTCCATTTATCAGCGATTCTATTGAGTATCAGGCGCGTAGGGCAGTCTGCGTTAAATGCGCATGCTTGAGGCTGAGTGCTTAATTGCACGGTGTTTAAGTTTTCTGTGCCGTCCATGTTAATTTTCTGTCTTTCACAAGTATTTGTATCTAGGTATCTAAAAAGTGCTTATATAACGTTTTGGTGCCTACTTACTTAAAGTGACTAATGTGATTATACTTTGCTCAATGAATTAAACATATAGTCTACTGTTTGTTAACAGACAGACTTGCACTTATTAAAATGAAATTATCATGTTTGATAGACTAACCTGAGTTAACTTGGAGAATAAATAATGAGTAATGTAGTTGTGATTTACCACAGTGGTTATGGCCACACTAAAAAACAAGCTGAAGCAGTGGCTGAAGGCGCTAAAGCGGATTTGATAGCTATTGACGCTAACGGTGATATTACTGAGGCAGACTGGGCTAAATTAGATGCTGCTAAAGCGATTATCATGGGTTCTCCAACTTACATGGGTTCAGTGAGTTGGCAGTTTAAAAAGTTCGCGGATGCTAGCTCTAAAGTTTGGTTTACGCAAAAGTGGAAAGACAAATTTTTTGCTGGGTTTACAAATTCGGCCAGTTTAAACGGTGACAAAGCCTCTACCATTAGCTACTTTATGACATTTTCGATGCAGCATTCTGGCGTTTGGATAGGCACAGGCTTAATGCCCGCTAGCATGAAAGCCAGTACGCGTAGCGATGTTAATTCCTTGGGAGGTTATAGTGGTGCACTGATGTCAACGCCAGCAGATGCAACTACAGATGAAGTTAACCCAGCGGACCTGGAA
Organism: Methylotenera sp.; assembly: GCA_031359365.1. Lineage (GTDB taxonomy): Bacteria > Pseudomonadota > Gammaproteobacteria > Burkholderiales > Methylophilaceae > Methylotenera. The sequence goes on from JANLZY010000480.1 coordinate 1,362, forward strand.
ACCGCACGGTTATTGGGTGTTAGGGTTGCAGATTTTGCAGTGAAAGTTTAAGCGAATAAGTCTTGATGAATTGGAGCAGGGCGCTGGCTATCAGCGCGCTCTTCTAAAAAGTCGAAAGTAAGTGGGCAGCGTGTAGGTTTTTTTGTGGCTTGACGGCGTTTTGGCGTTGTTGCTTCTAAGTCTATGAATGGTGTTTGACTCAGGCGGATGTAACCAGAACTTGCGAGCTTTTGTGTGGTGATTTCAAATAGGCTTAATGGATTGTCGATGTTTTGCAATGTGACTAGCAATGGCGTTACTTTTATGACGTTGTACATGACAAATTTAGCAGAGGTTTGCTTACCGTAGATTTCGCCAATTTGTACTTTCACACCGCCTCCGAAGCCAGACTAGCCACAGTGACATGGCTCTATATTGTCATTTCACGCTGATAATATAGCCATGCTTAGTGATTAACAAGCGTTTTGCTGATAATTACTGTTTTCTGCGTAAATTGATGTGAGATTTGATGAGCTCTTTGGCTTGATTTCTAAACATAGAGCCGTCAGCATCTTTAACCCACATATGCAATAAACCGCCAAAAAACAAATGAGTATCTAATGCTAGGGCTAGCGGTGTATGTTTACATGCGAGAAGGTTTTGCGCTTCTGCACGCTCATAAGCGAGTTGAATCTTGCCTGTGATGCTAGAGCAGTTGCTAAGAATTTGTTGAAGTACTAATGAAAATTCGTCTACGTATTCGCATTTAATCATCATGATTTCATACGTTTGACGCATTTCGATGTTGTTATTGAGGTCATCGAAAGTGACACAAAGGCTATTTTCAATTTGGGTGAGAGGGTCTTCATTACTCGCTAAGGTTAGTGAGTCGTCCATGCGGTCTATGAGCGGCAGGAAGACTTGGTCGCGGATAGCGTGAAAAATATCAGTTTTATTTTTAAAGTGCCAATATACTGCGCCACGCGTGACTTCTGCGTGTGCAGCAATATGTTCTAAGGTTGATCGGCTTACGCCGCGTGCTAAGAATACTGCGCGCGCAGAGTTAATAATGCGTTTTCGCGTGAGTTCTGCATCTTCTTTAGTTTTTCTGACCATTTAAATTGTTCTCGCCATTTAAGTAGTTTACTTAATATGAATTAGGTAACCCAAATCAATTTGTTAAATATTTGTAAAATATATATACATACATTCTTGTTTGTATATAATATACATACAAACAAGAATGTAAGCAAGTGAAATTTTCTGCTGGATGATAAAAATACTATATTAATCATTAGTGTAGACGAATTAGGCTGAATAATTAATTAAACGAAATAGCTATATAGCTAATTTTATTAAGTAGTGAATAAGCTAATTAATCAATTAAACAAAGAAATCAATTCAAATAAGTGGAGCTAACAATGTTATTCAACGACGCAAAACAACGCCCTCAAATACATTTATTAAAAAGTAAATCATTAGCAGGGGCAGTCAAGCTTACTGCAATCGCACTGATGGTTGGCTTAGCTTTAAATGGTTGTGGTAAGAAAAATGATGCCGCAGCTCAAGCTGGTGGCGGAATGCCAGCCATGCCAGTCAGCGTGATTGAGCTAAAATCAACCAGTGTGCCGATTAGTGCAGAAGCTGTAGCACAAACTGAAGGTGCTAAAGAAGTGGAGATACGTCCTCGTGTAGGCGGTATTTTGCTCAAAAAATTATTTGAAGAAGGTGCGCCAATTAAAGCAGGTCAGGCTATGTTCTTGATAGATCCTGTACCATTTCAAATTGCACTATCTAATGCCAAAGCGCAATTAGCGCAACAACAAGCCCATGTAGAGCAAACTCAACGTGAAGCAACGCGTTTAGATGGTTTGTTGGTGTCACAGTCTATTAGTAAGCGTGAAGCTGATAATGCTGGTTCTGACAGCACCTTAGCACGTGCAGCATTAGCGCAAGCCGAGGCTGGTGTTCGTGAGGCGCAGTTAAATCTTTCGTACACAACGGTAACCTCACCACTTTCAGGCATTGCTGGACGTTTTGAGTTTTCAGAGGGTGCGTTAGTGAATGCTAATACTAGTTTGTTGACGACAGTTAGCCAAATAAGCCCAATTTGGGCACGTTTCAGTTTGTCTGATAGTGAGTTGGCGCAATTGGGCGGGCACTTATCGTCATCTAACGTAAAAGAAGTGGCGTTAATCATGCCAAATGGCAAGGAGTACGCTTCAAAAGGAAGTTTAAACTTTGCTGCAAGTGGTATAGACCCTCAACTTGGCACTCAGCAATTACGCGCAACGTTTGAAAATCCTGATAAAAGTTTATTGCCGGGTCAGTTTGTACGTGTTCGTGTGACTACTGGTCACAAAGATGGTGTGTTTGTTGTGCCACAAACATCAGTTTTAACTAATGACCAAGGCAAATTTGTTTACATTGCGAATGATAAAAATGAAGCGACTATTAAGCCGATTGTTGTCGGTAACTGGGTAGGGACAGACTGGGTAGTATTAAGTGGTCTTGAGGCTGGCGAAAAAGTGATTGTTGATAATGTCATTAAATTGCGTCCAGGGGCTGCTGTTGCGCCACATCCTGCTGGCGAAGCGCCTGCAGCGCCAGCTGATAAATCTAAAGATGCCACTGCAAAGTAAGTCTAACTAATAATACTTAAATGAAGAATATTTAAGATTAAACCAAGATTTAAGATTAAACCAAGTTTAAACGAGAACTAATATGACCAAATTTTTT
>JANLZY010000160.1:0-5393 GCA_031359365.1 Methylotenera sp.
AGCTCTCACTCCAGGCATTGCCACCTAATGATTGCAAACCATTAGGGTTAGCAAAGCTTGATAGTACAACTTGTCCAAGCGCTCTTGATTGACCGTTACTGTAACGTCCAACAATGACGCCATCAGCGCCAGTGTTAAAGCCTGCTAGGCGTCCAGAAGTGTAGCCATCTTGCGTTAAGCTATTGATGCTGTAGTTGGAACCAAACTGTGTACTAGCTGAGTAATCTATTGTAAGAGCCACCGCCGCTGCACCGGTTGGAACGGTTGGTGTTGTAGCAGGAGGAATTGGCGGATTTAGTGGCGCAAATGTTACTGCCGTTGGGCTCGGGGGGGAACTGGTAGGGCCAAGGCCAGTGCCAGTCGCGGGGAAAGTGAGTGTTGCTGTAGGGGTTGGCGGTGATGTTACTGGTGTTTTTGTAAGAATACCATCTGCAGATGTATAAACCTTCCAAACGTTTGGTGTGGGGTCTTTAACAAAATAGGTTTGTAATGTATGAGAGTTACCTAAACTATCAAACACTGTAACCGCAGTTGAGTCATTATAAGTGGTTGGGTCTGTAGGGTCGAATGGTGTGACAGCAGGTGTTGCTTTACGCGAATCTAAATTCACTAAACCAACAATTTTGGCAGTTGCTTTAGGTTGTAAATCTGCAGTATTAATTTTTAGGTCTACAGGCGCGCCTTTTTGTATAGCGCCTGTTGTATCGGCCGCATAGCCAGTCAGATGCTTACTTGCAGAATCTACAATAAAGCCATCTTTATCCATCTTAAATTGACCATTCCGTGAATAAGTCACAGCGCCGTTATTAGTCATACGGAAAAATCCACCACCATTGATCGCAATGTCTAAAGAATTGTTAGTGCTAGTCACGTTTCCCTGTGTGAATTGTTGCGCAACGGTAGATAGATTGGTACCAATACCAATTTGTGTGCCGCCACCGCCAGTGAGTGAGTTGGCAAATACATCCGCAAACTCCGCGCGTGATTGTTTAAAACCTACCGTGTTAGCATTGGCTACGTTATTGCCAATCACTTCTAACTGTTTTGATGCTGCATTTAAGCCGCTTAAACCTTGCTGAAAACTCATGGTGTTCTCCTGTTATGTATATTTAATAGTTGCTATCAATATGGTGCGTAAGTTAGAAAATTTCTTTTACGTCGGTAGTACTTACGCTAGCTAAATTGCTTAAGTTCAATTTCACACCGCTTGTGCCGTTAGAAACACTCATCACTTCAGCATAATTAAGGGCGTCCGCTGTAACGCTCTGGCCTGATGTAGTGGCGGTAACTTCGAATTTATAACCGCCAGCTTTTGCTACCGAACCATCATCAGCCAAGCCATCCCATTTAAATGGCAAAGTGCCAGCTTCTTGAGCACCTAAATTCAATGTTCTAATAGTTGAACCTGCAGAGTCTTTAATCAACACGCTAAGTTTGTCTGCGCCTGTTGGCATATCTACACCAAAGTAGCCGCCAGTACCGTTGGTGGTCACTGCCGAACCAGCAACTAGAACGTTATGGCCTATCATATTGGCGGCTTGGTAAGATTGCCCAGATTGCATGCTGCTCATGAGTGATTCCACCGTGTTATTGAGCTTGTCGATACCTGTGACAGTTGATAGTTGTGCCATTTGGCTAGTCACTTGCGCGTTATCCATTGGGTTTAATGGATCTTGATTCTTCATTTGGGTGACGAGTAAAGTCATAAATCTATCTTGCGCTTTGTCTACGCTGCTTTTTGCTGTGTTTGTTTTGCCATTCACGCTATCAAGCAAGGCTTGAGTAGGGGTGCTAGAGGTTGTTTGTACAGTGGTCATAATATTTACCTTTAATTTAAAACTTCAATTATTTATTTTCTGCGCTTAATTTGGATAATCTATTGCTGTGCTTTATTAACTGAACAACTTAACTGGAAAGTTTATTGTTGTCCTATGGTCAGAGTTTTAAGTAGCATGGTTTTAGCGGCATTCATGGTTTCGACGTTGTTTTGGTAAGCACGTGAAGCAGAAATCATATTCACCATTTCTTCTGTTACATTGACATTGGGCATGGTGACGTAACCTTTGTCGTTCGCTAGTGGGTGTTTAGGGTCGTACACCACTTTTGCTGGAGAATTATCTTCAATCACCTTTAGTACCTTCACGCCGCTGGCATCGGGTGAACCAGTAGGCGTTGCACTAAACACCACTTGCTTGGCTTTATAAGGTGTTCCGTTAGCGCTAGTGGCGCTATCGGCATTGGCAAGATTACTGGCAACCGTGTTCAAACGCTGTGCTTGCGCACTCATGGCTGAGCCTGAAATATTGAATACGTTAAATAGAGACATTTTTTATCCTATCCAAATAAAATTTAAGAACCTTTAGACTTAAGAGCTCTGTAACGCTGCCAGCATTTGTTTTAACTGAGCATTGATGAGCGTTAAGCTAGCTTCATAACGAATACCATTGTCGGCAAACTGGTTGCGTTCTACGTCCATATCAACCGTGTTGCCATCCACGCTGCCTTGAATAATTGGGCGGAATAAAGGTTCGCCCGGTGCAGCACTGGTGCTGTTGTTATTTGCACGAGTGCCATCTAGATGTAGTGGCGAAGTTTTTGCTGTTTGAAAAGCATCTTTATTAATGCCAGCAACCGCGCTTTGCATCGCGGCTTTAAAATCGATGTCACGCGCTTTAAAGTTTGGGGTGTCAGCATTAGCAATATTCGCTGCAATCAGCTCTTGGCGCTGGCCACGCACTCTTAATGCGTTCTGATGAAAGCTTAAAGCTTCGTCTAATCTATTCAGCATGATGAATTCCTTTTATAAAGGCACAAACTTTTTTTAAACATTCTTAAAGAAAAGTCATTGATTGCCGATAACTTAGTTGCAAACCACTTTTTGCAAACAATTTGTATTACGTGCAAGTTTAGGATTAGAAGAGTGAGTTTGATTGTTAAAGTAAAAGGGTAAAACTTGCCCTTTTCTTAATTTTGCTATGCGGTTGAAGTCGTAGAATACATATTGAGTTTTTACCATTGCCATGGGATTCAATATGTTCAAGCGCTATCAATTTAATGTACTTACCAGTGTGATTATTTTGAGCTTAATCAGCTCTACAAACAGCTTTGCTGAGGTTGTAGCGCCTGTTACAGCCATTGTGCCGCCTATGACAAAGCAGAATTTGGCGTCAATAAAAACAAAAATTACAGAATTTCTAGAAACGCAGACCATTGGTTACCCTGGCAAAGTGAGCGTACATGCCGGTGCTATAGACCCTAATTTAAAGCTAGCACAATGCCCTGATATGCAAGTTTTTATGCCAACAGGCAGTAGGGCATGGGCAAAAACCAGTGTGGGTGTGCGTTGTAATGCACCGAATGTTTGGACTATTTATGTGCAAGCCACTGTTAATGTCATCGCGCAATATTTGGTGGCCGCATCACCATTGGCGCAAGGTCAAACGGTGACTGAGCAAGATATGATGTTTGAAAGTGGTGACTTAACACAGTTGCCAGCAGGTGTGTTTACTGAGCAATCGCAAGCCATCGGCCGTACTGTGAATATTTCTATGAATGCAGGTGCGGTACTTCGACAAGAGTTGCTGAAAGTTGCGCCTGTCGTGCAGCTAGGGCAAACCGTTATGGTGACGTCTAAAGGTAATGGGTTTAGCGTTTCAGCTGAAGGTTTATCCATGGCTAAGGCTAACGAGGGTCAGGTTGTGCAAGTGAAGGTCGCTAGCGGTCAAATAGTGACAGGCATTGCAAGGAATGGCGGTCAAGTAGAAGTAGGGTTTTGAGGTGAAGTTTAAAGCTAACTTCACGTTTCAACGTGTTAATTTATAGAGAATAAATAAAAAGCTTACAAAGTATTAAAGTTCGCTTAAACTATGCCGATATAAGCAATATGAATGCGTTAGTTGTAGTTAAAAGTAGCGCAAGGTAATTTAAGCGAAAAGGATAAATAGCCATGAAAATTAATGACTCTATTAAGAATACAGCTGGCCTCAGTGTTGATAAACCAGGCGCTGGAAAACTAGGCTCAGCTAATAGTAAGAACGCACAAGCTTCACAAATTGATGCCAAATCTGCTGAAAGTGTCACGCTATCGCCATTGTCAGCACAATTGAAATCACTAGAAGAAAAAGTGTCTGCTAGCAGTGTCTTTGATACTGAAAAAGTTGAAGCGATTAAATCGGCGATTGCTAACGGTCAATTTAAAGTGGATTCAGAAAAAGTCGCTGATGGGTTGATTAGCTCTGTGAAAGATTTCTTATCTACACAGAAATAGCGAAAAAATAATGTACTAAATATAACGAGGACAACATGAATAAGCCAAATTCTAACCTGATGATTACTTTCGAGCAAGATGCGAAATTAGTGAACAATCTGCTAGAAGTGTTAACACGAGAGCAATCGAGCTTGGTGTTGTCTGATATTGACGCTATAGAAGCAGCAATGGAAGAAAAATCTGTATTACTCCAAAACATTAGCCTCACGGCTAATAGTCGTTATGCCGCACTAGCTGCAGGTGGTTTTCCACCAAATGAGTCTGGTATGACAGTTTGGCTTAAAAGTCAAACCAAACCTACGTTAACTGAGTCATGGGAGCATTTCCAGAAATCAATCAGCCAAGCCAAAGAAATGAATCGGCTCAATGGCGTTCTTATCAATAAGCATTTCAATCGCAATCAACAACTGCTTAATCACCTACAAGGTAGCTTAGATAATGGTGGCGTTTACGGCAAAAATGGCCAAGCAAAATCACAGTCTGGCTCTCGCTCATCTTTAATTGCTTAATGATTTTTTCTTGTTATAATTATGGCACTTTAATGGACTTAAAGCAGTCACTGTAACTTGTAATTCGACTTAACAGATCTTGCTTACTTTCATAAAAAAGTAACGTGATTACGTTTCATTCAAAAAATAATAATAAGTGTAAAGGGGCGTACCTGATGGCTTTGGTACCATTAAATGGTGATTAGTAAACTCTTATTACCTCTTGAATGTATGCTGCATGCATTGGTTACACTGACTCGGCAAACATGTATATTGCTAGCAATATCGCCTCTAAATAATTCTTTTTTCTCCTTTAATTTTCAGTACATCAGTTTAAATAGATCATTATTTTTTTCATATAGTCGCTATTTCCCAAGGTTTATCTCACCTTTTTCTCTGAGTCGCGATTGTTCGCTATGAATGTAGGTCGCAAGTTAATGCTCATAGTAGTGGCTAGTGTTCTGTTAGTAATTATCCCCGCCGCCGCTGGCATTTATCTTTACTTAAAGCAAAGTCTGCTTGCAACTGAGGCGGCTACGCTTACTAATGAAACTCAGACTATTGTTACTAATAACACTCAAACTCTACTCGGTTACGAGCTCAGCCTAAAAGCATTATCTAGTACGCTCGAAAAAAAC
>JANLZY010000499.1:0-1619 GCA_031359365.1 Methylotenera sp.
GGCACACTTGAATGCGGTAGGTTGGGTACGTTTAACAGTAAGTTCTGCAAGCTAGTTTGTAACTCAATCAATCGCGCTTCATCGGCTTTTAGTTGGTCGCCTAAGCCAGCAGCTTCCGCCATGATGGCGCTTACATCTTCACCTTTAGATTTAGCGATGCCGATTTGTTTAGAGGTATTATTACGTTTAGCTTGTAGCTCTTGCGTACGAGTTTGTACAGTTTTGCGCTCGTTTTCCAAGGTTGTAAAACTGGCTGAATCAAATTCAAAACCACGCACTTTCAATTGGCTAACAACACCGTCCAAATCAGTTCTTAAGGCTTGTATATCTAACATCTATTTTCCTAAGGGTGCTGTCATTCCGTGCTTGACGCGGAATCCAGTATCGTTAAAGTCACCAGATTCCGACTTTCGTCGGAATGACATATTGAATATATTATTTCTTCGTTTTATTACTTAATTCTGCTTTTCTATCTAACTCTTTTAAGTGTTTCAATTTTTCCGTAATTTTACCTTCTAAGCCACGCGGTGTGGGTATATAAAATTGTGGGACAGTATTTTTATCGTGCAAATCATCTGGAAAATAGTCTACCCCTGCCGCATAGGCTTCAGGTTCATGATGAGCGTAACGGTATTCTTTGCCATAATCCAAGGCTTTCATCAGCTTGGTTGGCGCATTTCTGAGGTGTAATGGCACTGGGCGTGATTTATCTTGTGCGACAAAGGCTTTAGCTTGATTGTAGGCGTTATATGCGGCATTACTTTTAGGTGCGACAGCCAAGTAAATCACAACATTAGATAACGCCAACTCCCCTTCTGGCGAACCAAGTCGCTCGTAAATCTGGCAGGCTTCAATCGCCATGCCTTGCGCGCGTGGATCCGCTAAGCCAATATCTTCAATAGCCATGCGAACGATGCGGCGACCTAAATATAAGGGGTCTGCGCCACCGTCTATCATGCGTAAGAACCAATACAAAGCTGCGTCTGGGTTAGAGCCACGCACCGATTTATGTAAAGCTGAGATTTGATCATAAAATGCCTCGCCGCCTTTATCAAACCTGCGTAACTTGCTTGCCATGGTGGTTTGCAAAAACGCTTCATCAATGTCTGTGACGCCTGCACCCTCGGCTGCATTGAATAAACCTTCAACAAAGTTCAATAAACGCCTTGCATCACCATCTGCATAGACTAATACTTGTTCGCGAACGTCATCAGCGAGTTTGACATTTTCAGCGACTAATTGCTGAGCGCGGTCTAGCAACAAGGATAACTCAGCTTCAGATAAAGCATTGAGTACAAACACCTGCGCACGGCTTAATAAAGCGCTGTTTACTTCAAACGAAGGGTTTTCAGTGGTCGCACCGATAAAGGTGATTATGCCTCTCTCGTCAAAAGTCTTATATGCATCTTGCTGACCTTTGTTATAGCGATGTACTTCATCCACAAACTATATCGTTTTACGTCCATGCTGCTGCAAGGTAAGCTCGGCACGCTCTACCGCTTCACGGATGTCTTTAATACCTGAAAGCACGGCAGAAATTGGAATGAAATCGGCTTCTGCAGTATTGGCAATTAATCGGGCTAAAGTCGTTTTACCTACGCCAGGTGGCCCCCACAAAA
>JANLZY010000506.1:0-2178 GCA_031359365.1 Methylotenera sp.
ATTTTTAGAAGTGGGTACTGTCCGTAAGAAAAATCAGGTCAATGTGCTAGTTAAAATCATGGTGGATTTTTCCGTATCGACTATTGCCTACTTCTTTATTGGTTACAGCATCGCTTATGGTATTAATTTTTTCAGTGGCGCAGAGGTCTTAGCCGCAAAAAATGGCTACGGATTAGTTAAATTCTTTTTTCTGTTGACCTTTGCTGCAGCGATTCCCGCCATCGTGTCTGGCGGCATAGCTGAGCGCGCTAAATTCAACCCACAACTTGCAGCCACTTTTTTAATTGTAGGTTTTGTTTACCCGTTTTTTGAGGGCATCGCTTGGAATAACCATTTTGGTATTCAGCATTGGTTTCTCATTACATTTGGCGCTAAGTTCCATGATTTCGCAGGTTCAGTGGTTGTTCACGCGATGGGTGGTTGGATTGCACTTGCCGCTGTAGTTTTATTGGGTGCTCGCCAAGGTCGATATAGCAAAGATGGTCGATTACATGCGCACCCACCTTCAAATATTCCATTTTTAGCATTAGGCGCATGGATACTTACAGTTGGCTGGTTTGGTTTTAATGTGATGTCTGCACAATCCATTCAAGGTATTTCTGGTTTAGTTGCGGTTAATTCGCTCATGGCACTGGTGGGCGGCACGTTGGCCGCTTTAGTGATGGGTAAAAATGACCCTGGCTTTGTACATAATGGCCCGTTAGCTGGTTTGGTCGCGGTATGCGCAGGTTCGGATATTATGCATCCTCTAGGTGCATTAGTGACCGGTGGCGTTGCAGGTATGTTGTTTGTTTGGGCATTTACACTGACGCAAAACCGTTTAAAAATTGATGATGTATTAGGTGTGTGGCCGTTACATGGTTTGTGCGGTGCTTGGGGTGGCCTTGCTGCTGGTATCTTTGGTGCTAAAGCGCTTGGTGGTACAGGTGGTGGCGCAGATGGCATTAGTTTTATGTCACAACTTTTAGGTACTGGCTTGGGTATTGTGATTGCGCTGATTGGCGGTGTAGTTGTTTACGGCACGCTTAAAAAGGTTACTGGAATCAGGCTAGGTCAGGAAGAAGAATTTGACGGCGCGGACCTAAGCATACATAAAATTGGTTCTACAGCAGACGAATAAGGCATCTTCGCCTGGCTAGTTTGAATAAATTGGTAATTACTTAAGTACTTATCTCAATGCCAGTTTTGATAGTCGTAAACCTATTATCTACAGCAACTGTAGTCTGTGTGCAACACGGGATTGTTATGTCTGTTTAATCGCTGACTTACGGGCTACTTGCTTGCTGTTGGAATTGGTTCATCTTATGCAGTTCCAGTAAATTCGTTAAAATCTGTGCTCACAGGCAAAGGTGTGGTTATTTATCAGTAAGTATTGAGGTTATTTTTATGCAAAAAATGTGACTTATATATCGTTAACAATATTAACTCCCCTGAACTCAGGATTGTTAAAATGTATGACAAAAATTTTCTTTACGACGAACATAAGGCATATTCAGGTTATCTTAATCTCAATTTTGGCCGAATTAAATTGATTGCTGTAGTTTCCAAATTTGGCAAAAAGGGTATTAATTGTTTTGGTATTCCAATAAAGTATCGTGACAATAATAATCTCACTAGAGAAAATGCTTTTAATGTTGCAGTCGAATATGCGAATTTGAATGATTTCAAGGTTGCACCGATATAAGCAAGCAGGAGTAAATGATTCGACGTCTGTGTTTTGGTTGTTAATATTATTAATTATCCAAAAGAAAAAGCTGGGGGTGGTTATATTTGACAAGTTAGATAGTCATGTGTGGAGTTCTTTAGAGTACGAAGAATATTTGTATGATTATAACAATGTGTTTTGAGTTTTAAATAAGCAAGATGCCGTCTTTCCAGTCAAGTGATTTTTACATTACTGACTCGCCAAACGCACATCATCAGCCTGATAAGGTTTCTGCGTTTGCAGCACCCCAAAGCACAAATGCACCAATTTACGCATGGCAGCGCCTAAAGCCGACATTTTAGACTTGCCTTTGGAGAGCAGCCATTTATATGACGCTTTTACATGTGGGTTGTAACGCGTTGCTACCACGGCTGCCATATACAACAACGCACGCACTCTTGCTGGACCTGCTTTAGATAGGCGCACTTTACATCACCATCGCCATATATCACCGGCGTTTCGCCGCTCAGGAG
>JANLZY010000045.1:0-5779 GCA_031359365.1 Methylotenera sp.
GTTTTGCCCAGTTCTCAGGACCTTCTTTGCCTTCGTATGCCCAGTTAGTTTTGTTGTCGCCTTTTTTAATGTTGGCAGGTTTTATTGCCGATGGCTTGGCTGTCAAGGAGACAGTTTTAGTGTCGGTAGGTTTCTCTGCCACAGTGTTGACTGGCGCTTCAGGCTTTGTAGTAGCTTTCTGTGTTTCTGGAGTCGTTTTAGATGCGGTGGGTTTTGATTCTACGGCAGCAACTGTTGGTTTTTCTGCTTGGCACACATAGCGCATGGCAATATCCATGTCTGTTTCTGGCACTGGTTCAATAAACTCCGCACTTTTAGCATCGATGCCTGCCGAGTAAACCAGTTCGCTATTTAAATATTGAAAAACTTGTGATGTCGCAGATTTTTGTGCGGAACAATCAAAAAACCACAGTAATTTTGATAAATTATATTGTTTGTCGATAGTTTCTGGATTTTTCTGTGGGGTTTTGTATTCAACCTTCACCCAAGCCCTTTTATACTTATCTTGTTGCAAGATAGATTGCTTATCCAGCATTATTTTTTCAATATTGTTGTCGCTGAGTTTCACCCATTGCGCCGCTTGGCTATTACTGCATATAGCAAAACAGAATATAAATAGTGCGATTAATCTTTTCATTGTATCTACGTTCATCCTAATTGGAGCCTGCAACAAATTTATTTCAGCCTAAATTATGCGGAAATAGTGATGGCTTTTAATGATGAAGTACGGCTGGGTTTAGACCTTAATTCCTAGATTTGGGATATTTTGGCTTTGGAATATCTTGTCTTAAATCTTATGGTTAAAAGCTAGAGTGAGCTTTGAGTTAATTACTTTAGAGTTAATTTGAGGCGTTTGAGTTTGCAGTACTGGAATTTGTAATGCTAGACCAGCTTTCGACCAGCAACTTCAAATAGACCTTTTCGTTTCTAAGTAAGATTTTACTTGGTAAGAACTGACCATTTTGATTGGCATAGTTTTCGTATTGAATATCCCAGTCATCTTGCTTTAAGGTGCTCAAATAACCTTGTTCATTCCATGTGCTGGCTTGAATGGCGCTGCTACTCGGACGTCCTAGTGACCAATCTGCAAGACCGGCTAGTGGCAATTGCCACCCCAACGTTTTTTGAGTGAGTGTTTCAGCATCTGCGGCGGTAATACTATTTCCTTTAGCATCTTCTAAAGTGACGTTCTCAGAGGTTTTTTTAATGCTCGCCAGTTGCCCGCCGAGGGGTGAGTACAAGGCGATGTCATCGTTTATTTTGTTGTGCTGCCAAGTCAGGCTGCCAGAGAAGCCTTTTCCTTCTGCTTGCACGCCAATGCGACCTTTAATGCTGAATTGGTCTATGCCAGCAATATCCTGCAAATGCGCTTGATGGCGAGCTTGGGAGGCTGAGTTAGGGTTAGCATTAGGCTTAGGTAGAGTAGTGCAACCCGTCACCGTAGTAACAAAGCTTAAGGCAATAAATAAACGAACGAACTTTATCTGCAAATCTTGCTTCATCTGTAAATCTTAAGCGAAAAGACTTACGACTTGAATTTACTGGCTGTTGTAATTAATACTTCATTATCTGGGTTTTTGCTAAGTGCATCCGCCCAGAGTTTTTTAGCCTCATCATGATTACCTTTTTTCCATAAAACCTCACCTAAATGTGCAGCTATTTCAGGGTCTTGATTCATTTGGTAAGCTTGTTCCAAGTATGTGATTGCCTTATCTAACTTACCTTTTCTGTAGTACGCCCAACCAAGACTATCTAACATGTAATGATCATTTGGGCTGATAGTTAAGGCTTTTTCTATTAGCGTGACGGCTTCATCTAGCTTGATATTGCGATCAGCGAATGAGTAGCCCAGTGCATTGTACGCCGCAGCAAAGTCAGGCTTCGCTGCGATGGTTTTGCGTAATTCGCTTTCCATAATATCTAGTTTGTTAATTCGTTCGGCAGCTAGCGCGTAGTCGTAAACCAACTCTGGAGTATTCGGTAGGTTTTTAACGGCTTTGTCTAGTAAATCAAACGCATCTTTATCGCGCTTAGCTTTTGCTAGCAATGAAGCTTCTGTTTGGATCACGATGATTTGTTGTTCAGTGGTTAAATCCTCTAAAGCATCAAGCTTTTCGATGGCTTTATCTACTGATTGAGTGCGTGCGATGATGTTCGTCAAACCAATCTGAGCTTCTAAAAAGCGTGGCCCTGGCTGCACTTTGCTATACCAAGCCATTGCATCCGCATCGCGATTTTGTTTTTCAGTGACTTGTGCCAAATAAATATATAGTTGGTCTGTATCTTTAAAGTCTTGTGTTAGCGATTGCTGAAAATAACCCTCAGCACCTGCAAAGTCGCCAGCTTGAAACGATAGTAAGCCAACAACAGCTGTTACCTCTGGACTATTTTTGCCATATTGCAATATGGTTGGATATTGTTTTTTCGCGGCATCATATTGCTTTTGATTCACCATGATTTTAGCCATGTTGACGCGGACTTCATTTGAATCAGTATATTGTTCCAAGAATGATTGGTAAAAATCTATGCCAGATTGAGGTGCTTGATTGAATAAGATTTGTCCTTTGAGTAGCGCTGCCACGTTCCAGCCTGGTTTAAGTTTTTCGGCTTTATCTAGCGCTTGTAGTGCTACAGTGTTTTGGTTTGCTGCATAGGCAGACTGTGCGATTGCGAATTGCGCTTCAGCTAAATCTGGATAAGGTGCGGCAAGTGACTGAACCAAATTCAGCACGCCAGCTTTGTCTTTGCTGCGGCTAAGCAAATTGTTGAGGTATAAAAAGCCGCCCACACGCGTTTCTTCTTTATCAAAAAGTTTCGCTAAATAGGGTTTGGCTGTATCTAATTGGTCTGTCCCGATGAGCACTTCTGTCATGGCTTGTTGCGCTTCGTTAGAAGTCGGGGCAAGTTCAGACCAAAGTTTTATGGCAGGTACAGTCATGCCAGGCACATTGCCGTAAGCCGCAACTTTGGCAGCACGTTCTGCTAGGCTAGCGTCTTGGGAAGTTTTGGCTAACTCATAAAAAACTTTGCTTGAAGTTGCCAAGTCGCCACGTTGCCCCGCAACTTCAGCTACTAAGTATTTAAAAACAAAATCTGTTTCAGTATTAAATTGATTGGCTTGAGCTGCCTTGCTGGCTTGTTCTCCAGTGACTGTCGCACAACCACTCATGCACAAGGCACTTACTACTAGGCTTGTGCCGATGATATTTTTAACCTTAAACAAAGTTTTGTTTGAGCGGAGTTTAGTTTCAGAGTGACGAGGCATTGGGCGCATAAGTTATTTTATAATTATTAAGAATGAATGGAAATAAGCTTTAAAAATAAGGTTTAATAGTCGCGACAGATTAATGTGTAAGATAATAAGCCATTACTACAGTATTGTACTGTTCTATTTCTTAGTCCGTGACAGGTGCTGCAAGTTCCTCCATAATTATGGATTGACTGCAATGAATGTCAATAGAACTTTCCTATATTGCGGTTCTCAAATGCAGAAGTAATTTTTAGCGCATGCTGGCTTGTTGCAGTTGAAGATAACATATTGATTTTTAGTCACAATAACCTGTATTTTCGTATTAACAAATAGAGTAACTATGAATAATTTTACAGTAGAGGCAACCGAACTCACGCGGCTATACGGTGGTAGAGAAGCCGTCAGCAATGTGAGTTTTACTTTAAGCAAAGGTCAAGTTTTGGGCTTTTTAGGCCCAAACGGTGCTGGTAAATCGACCACCATGAAAATGCTGACAGGTAATCTTGCGCCAAGTAATGGCTCGGTCAAGATTTGCGGTATTGATATGATGGAGAGCCCAAAGGAAGCCAAAGCGCTTATTGGGTACTTGCCTGAAATGCGTCCTCTATACAAAGAGTTGACTGTAGATGAGTATTTAACCATCGCAGCTAGGTTGCATAGAGTGAGCTCTGGTAGTATCAAAAAAGCGGTGGAAGTGGCAAAAGAGCGCTGTGGTTTAGGTCACATGAGCAAGCGTCTGATTGAAAATCTATCAAATGGTTACCAACAACGCGTTGGTATTGCCCAAGCCATTATTCATAACCCGATGGTAGTCATTCTGGATGAGCCAACGGTTGGTTTAGATCCAATTCAAATTCGTGATATTCGTGCCTTGATTCGTGAAGTAGGCGCGGAACGTAGCGTGATTATCTCTACTCATATTTTGCCTGAAGTTGAAATGGTGTGTGACCATGTGCAAATTATTGATAAAGGTAAATTAGTGTTTAATGGTGCGATCGATGTGCTTAAAAAGCATCGCATCGGTAATAAGCTGTTAATTGGCATGCACAATGCGCCAAATACAGATGAAATGCTGAAAATTTCTGGTGTTATTGAAGCTGAAAATGTTTCTGCGGGTTTAATGCGCGTTCGCTTTGCTGATGATGCAGCGCCAGCTGAATCTATTGTGCAGACAGCGGTTGAAAATGGTTGGGGCTTGTATCAAATTGCGCCTGATCAAACTAGTCTGGAAGATGTATTCGTACAACTCACCTATCAAGAACAGCCTGTCTCTGAACAGACTGCCGCGTAAACTTAAGGTCACATCATGATTATCAATGTAGCAAGAAAAGAACTTAAAAGCATGTTTGCCTCGCCTATGGGCTGGGTGATTTTATCTCTACTAATGTTTTCATTCGGTACATACTACTTAAACGGCGTAAATGATTACTTTGCTGTGATGTCAGGCGCAATGCGCCCTGCAGAGCGAACTGGTGTAACGCAGTTCGTCGGACAAATGGTCTATGGCTTTGCGTCCTTTATGGTGTTATTTGCCGTGCCATTACTGTCAATGCGATTGATTTCTGAAGAGCGTCGCAGCCAAACGCTGCCATTCTTATTCAGCGCGCCAATTTCACTCACAGAAATCGTAATGGGTAAATTTCTAGGTTTAGTAGCATTTTTAAGTATCTTGGTCGTATTCATTGCGCTAATGTTATCTACGCTTAATATTTGGGCTGACATTGATTTTGGCTTCATTATTGCCAACTCAATTGGTTTGTTGCTGATGATTGCTAGCTTCTCTGCGCTAGGTTTGTATTTCTCAAGCATGACGCAGCAACCTGTGATTGCTGCAATCTTAACGTTTATCGCTTTATTCGCTTTAATGTTTTTAGATCGCTTTTTTGCTGGTGATCCTAGCAATATGCTAGCAAGCTTGTCACTTACACGACACTTTCAATCGTTCTCAGGCGGTTTAATCGATACAGGTGATATTGCCTATTTCTTGTTATTTATCATCACATTTTTAACGTTAACTGTACGTCGTTTAGATGCCGACCGCTTACGCGGCTAATCGAACTTAGTTTCATATTTCACCCAGCAGAATATTAGGTCTTGTAAAATGAATATCAATCGTAAATTACGTTTTCAATTGTTAGTGCAAAACAGTTTTTTTGTCGTACTGTTTTTATTACTGGTGATATTGCTTGGCTATTTAGCGAGTCAATATCGTATTGCAAAAGACATAACGCAAGCTAACCGTAATATCCTTACGCAAGGCAGTGTTAACGTGCTTAAGCAGATGAATGCACCTATTAATATTACGGTGTTTGCGACTAAAGATGATGCATCAGGTGGCGACAACTTCCGTAAAGGAATGATTGATTTTGTAGCGCGCTATCAACGTGAAAAGAAAAACATCAACCTCACTTTTGTAAATCCTTCAATCGAACCAAAGCTGGCACAAGATGCTGGTGTTAAAGAGGATGGTGAAGTGATTGTGGAGTACAACAAACGTACCGAACACATTATTCCGCCCATTGCTGAACA
>JANLZY010000121.1:0-3510 GCA_031359365.1 Methylotenera sp.
CCAGTTTCACCTCTACCTAGTGGTTTTGGGGTGTCAAACCCTACCCATGCGATAGCGACCTGTTTTGGACTATACCCAGCAAACCAAGCATCTATATGGTCATTGGTTGTACCTGTTTTACCTGCAATATCACTACGACCTAATTTTAGTGCTTTGGCAGCAGTCCCGTTCCGTATGACGCTTTGCATCATAGAGTTCATGATAAAGGCATTTCGGCTATCAATCACCCTTGGCGCACCATTACTCGCATGGTCAAAGACTGTTCTAGAAATCACCTTGCCATGTTGATCTACAATTTTAGAAATCAAATTTGGTTTAACGCGATAACCACCATTGGCAAATACGGCGTAGGCACTCGCCATTTGCCATGGTGTCGCTGAACCTGCACCCAGCGCCATGGTGAGGTAGGCTGGATGTTTTTTTGCTTCAAAACCAAAACGTGTGATGTAGCTTTGCGCGTACTCAGGGCCGATATCTTTTAATACACGAATAGCAACTGTGTTAACTGAGTGTGCTAATGCTTTCCTTAAACTGATTGGGCCTTCAAATGAATTCTCATAGTTCTGTGGTGACCAGTCTTTGTTGCCCGTTTCAGCGGCTGAGAAATTTAAAGGTGCATCTTGCACGATAGTTGCTGCGGTATAACCTTTTTCTAACGCGGCGGAGTAAATAAATGGTTTAAAGCTTGAACCTGGCTGACGCCATGCTTGAGTGACATGATTAAACTTACTCTGATTAAAGTCAAAACCGCCGACAAGCGCACGTATCGCCCCATTTTCAGGGTCAAGCGCGATTAATGCAGATTCAACTTGTGGGAGTTGTACGACGCGCCAAACATCATCAATTTTGATCACACGAATGACAGCGCCTTCTTTCAGTAGACGTTTAGCTGGATCTTTTTCATGCAGCATTCTATCTACAAAGGCTAAACCTTTGTCGGTAACGACAATGTCTTCGCCACTTTTGGTATGTGCCTGAATGGATTTAGGCGAAACATTCGTAATGATTGCAGGGATAAAACCGTTAAATACTTCAAAGTCATCTAACGCTATGTCTAGTGCATTTTTTTTATTTTTAGGTGAGTACTCAGGTATTGGCAATGATGCAATATCTAATACCTTCTCTGGACCACGGTAACCGTGGCGTAGGTCGTAATCTAAAACACCTTCACGCACTGCAGCGTTTGCCGCCTCTTGGTTTGCTTTGAGAATGGTGGTGTAAACATTCAAACCGCTGCTGTAAATTTCCTCTTGATATTGCCCGTATAGCGCCTCTCTTACGCTCTCGGCGACATAATCAGCCGATAAGTCACGGGATTGTTTTGTTACCTTAAAACGTAAAGGCTGCTTAAGTGCCGCTTGGTAGTCACTCTCTTTTAGAAACCCAAAGCGAAACATATCATGCAAAACTTCTTGTTGGCGGCCCATTGAGCGTTTTGAATTGGTAAAAGGGTTGTAGTTGGTTGGCGCCTTGGGCAAGCCAGCCAGCAGTGCTGTTTCCGCCAGGTTCAGCTTATCAAGTGTCTTGCCATAATATACTTGTGAGGCAGCAGCAAAGCCATAAGCACGCTGACCTAAGTAAATCTGGTTGATATAAAGCTCTAGTATTTTATCTTTACTTAAACTGTGCTCAATTTTAATCGCCAATAGCGCTTCATTGATTTTGGTAATCATTGTGCGCTTGCCGTTTGGAACCGTAAAAAAGTTTTTAGCTACCTGCATCGTAATGGTGCTGGCGCCCTCGTGTGATCTACCTGACACATTGTTTTTAATAGCCCTTAGTATCCCTGTAGTATCAATGCCGTTGTGCTGATAAAAGCGGCGATCCTCAATGGCTAATACGGCATCTTTAAGGTTTTGCGGAACTTGGTCGATATTAATAAATGCGCGACGTTCTTCACCAAACTCGCCGATTAAATAGCCGTCTTCAGAGTAAACACGTAAAGGAAGTTTGGGCTGATAGTTAGTGAGCGCATCAAGCGAGGGAAGTGAAGGGTAGATAATTGCAGCAGCAATAGCAACAAGTGCTATAACAGATAGGCCGCCAACGAATATAGCTAGTAAAACATAGTGCCACCATTTTGTAGGAGTCATGAAGTTTACGATTTCAATGGTTAGAATCGGCACCATTATAAATTGCTATGATGTACCTTGCTAACAAACAATAAAATAAAGCGTTAAAAAGTGTTAATTAAATCCACAATAAATTTGACCAATAAAAAATTTGCTTTACAGGGCTTAAAGTTGTTGATAGGATTTAATGTAAATTATTAGAAATAAACGTAACTAACGAACCCAGAAAGGGAATTTCAGTTTGAAATTCAACTTTTTTAAAGAAAAGACCCCTCCGCTGATTGGAATCGACATCAGCTCTACCTCTATTAAAATGGTGGAACTGTCCGAAGATGGTGGTGGCGGCTACAAGCTTGAGGGATACTCTACTGCGCCATTAGCCAAAGACGCTATGGTTGATGGCAACGTTGGCGACCTTGAAAAGGTCGCTGATGCTATTAAGCAAGCTTGGAAACAGTTAGGCTCTCGTGAGAAACGTTCAGCCCTTGCCTTGCCAGCGTCGGCTGTTATTAGTAAAAAAGTTTTGATGAGTGCAGGTCTTCGTGAGGAAGATATGGAAGCTCAAGTAGAAGCTGAAGCTAATCAATACATTCCATTCTCATTAGATGAGGTGAATATTGACTTTCAAGTATTAGGTGCGGCGCCGAATAATCCTGATGAAGTAGAAGTATTAATTGCCGCATCACGTAAAGAAAAAATTGAAGATCGTGTTGCCGCCGCTGAAGGTGCTGGACTTAAAGTCACAGTAATGGATGTTGAAAACTACGCAACAGAAGCTGCTTATTCTTTAATCTCAAGTCAGCTTCCTAATGCAGGTCGCGAACAAACCGTCATCATCATAGACATTGGTGCATCGATGATGCACATTAACGTGTTGCATGATAATAAGTCTGTTTACACAAGAGAGCAAAGTTTTGGTGGTGGTCAACTAACGCAAGAGATTCAACGTCGTTTTGGCTTGTCATTAGAAGAGGCTGAAATTGCTAAGCGCAAAGGCGGTTTGCCCGAGAGTTATGACAGTGAAGTATTGCAGCCCTTTATGCAATCGCTCGCTATGGAAGTCGCTAGAGCCCTGCAGTTTTTCACCAGTTCAACGCAATATAACCGTATCGATCATATTGTATTAGCAGGTGGTTGCGCGGCGATTCCTGCGATTGATGTTGTTGTGCAAGATAGAACACAAGTAAATACGATTGTCGCTAACCCATTTCACAGCATGGTAATTAATACTCGACTTAAACAACAGCAGGCAGCTACCGACGCGCCTGCGCTTCTCATTGCATGCGGCCTTGCAATGAGGGGGGTGACGGTATGATACGCGTAAACCTTTTACCACATCGCCAAATCAAGCGCGAGGCCCGTCAGCGTGAGTTTGGCTTGATGGCCTTGTTTTCAGTCATTGCTGCCGCAGTGATTATCTTTTTGGGTTATACCTACA
>JANLZY010000127.1:0-3360 GCA_031359365.1 Methylotenera sp.
TTATTAGTCTTTTGTATAGATTATAAGTTGCACAACGTTAATGTAAAGTTGACATCTTCGTCTTATTTTTGAGGCTTTTGAGTAAAGTCTAAAATATTGAATCGGATATTGATTGCGTATTTATTCGCACTCACTTCTGGAAAGCACGTGAGGTTATCTGGAATATCAATTTTTAACATTTGAGCAGGTTTGCTGCCACCAAGCATTTGTTGATATGCGCCGTTAGCGGCTACTAATTTAGTTGTCGATCCGCTACCACGCAATATACGCATAATAATCACAATGGCATCGTGCATAGGCACCAATGGATTAAGCCAAGTTTTTAAATCTTGTTTACGTCTATCTTCGCCTAGACCTAGCCAGTAATGATAAGACGGAACATCAAACTCACAAACACCACCAGGGATGCCAGCGCGTTGCTTGATGCTCATCAACCATTCATTAGTGCGTAGCGTTTGACCTAGCTTAGTGTTTTCAGAACGAAGTGAATCTATAGCCGTATCAATTTCATTTAGAATTTCAGCTAGTTTTTGTGGAGCAATCGCAGGGTTGCCTTGTAGCGCATCCATCACCGTTCTTTGGCGACTGAGTTCCTGCATCAGGTCTGACCTTAACTCTGAACGGTCTATAATATCCAATATTTGTAGTATTGTGAGTAAGGCGCAATGGTGTTGATACTCGTGGCTAGCTTCAATGTTGTATAAAACTTTGGCGAATAAATCCTCTACACGTAAAAATGTGCGTATGCGTTCATTAAAAGGATAATCGTAGCTAGGCATGAATAATTTAACTAATCGTTCATTCAATTACTAGCAAAATGGCGCAGTGTTAATCATGAAATTGTATACAAGTTAAAGTTGAACTGAATTATCAAATTTATTTGCTAACTATGCAAGTTTTAATGAGTTTTTTATTAATTCGCATGACTTTTTCTTGTAATTCAGCAAGTGTTCCATCGTTTACGACGATTTCATCTGCAGATTTTAATCGCACATTTCTAGTCACTTGTGCATTCATCATCTCTTTGACATCCGACTCGCTGATATTGCTTCGAGCCATAGCGCGCTTAATTTGTAAGCTTTCATCACAGTCGATCACTAGGACTTTATCAGCTACCCCGTCATAACTATTACTTTCAAATAAAAGTGGCATGACTAGAATTTGATAGATGGGATGTAATCGCTTTTCATTATCTGCAAGCTGTTTTAAAGCTTGGTCGTGAATAGCAGGATGAATGAGCGCCTCAAGTTTCAGGCGTTCAGAAGGGTTGTTAAATACGTGTTCGCGCAATTTGGCGCGGTTCAATGAGTCGTCAGCGTTTAAAAAATCTGCGCCAAAGATACTGCTGATTTCTTTTAACATAGGCTGGCCAGTCGCTGTGAGTGCATGGGCAATTACATCGGCGTCGACAATAGGCACGCCTAGCGCTTCAAATTGCCTAGCAGCTTCACTTTTGCCAGAGCCTATACCACCTGTGAGCGCAACAATCATCGGTTTAAGCTAAATAATAACTGGCAAGTTGCGGCCCTAAAAATAGTGCTGCAATACCGCCTATGGCTAAAAACGGACCAAACGGCATGGGGATTTCACGACCACGTTTTGCAAACACAATTAAACTAATGCCAATCACCGCTCCTAGTACTGAGGACAGTAAAATTACCGCAGGTAATAATTGCCAGCCAAACCAAGCGCCGATTGCCGCGAGTAATTTAAAATCGCCATAACCCATACCTTCTTTACCCGTCACTAATTTAAATGCCCAGTAAACTGACCATAAAATAAGGTAGCCAGCCATGGCGCCAATGACCGCAGATTTTAGGTCAGTAAAACCATTGTTTAGATTGAATAACAGGCCTAGCCATAATAATGGCAGCGTGATGTCATCAGGTAATAACTGTGTGTCGAAGTCAATAAAGGTTAACGAGATCAGTGCGAAGGTGAAAATCCATGCGAATAGCGTGAGGCTGGTATAGCCGAATTTCCAACTGACTAAGCCAATCAATAAACCTGTCAGCGCTTCGATTAAAGGGTAGCGCATGCTGATTGCGGTTTTGCAGCCGCTACATTTTCCTCTTAGTAAGAGTAAGTAACTAATCACTGGAATGTTTTCTAATGCGGTAATTTTATGCCCGCAGTTTGGGCAGGCTGAACGAGGGTGGGCGAGGGTGTATTTAGTTGCTTCTGGAATTTCCTTGCCTTGCAGTTCAAGGCAGTTGTTATGCCATTCGCGTTCCATCATCTTAGGTAATCTATGAATCACCACATTCAAAAAACTGCCGGCCATTAGGCCAAAAATAACTGATATTGAAATAAAAAGCGTGGTGTTCCCTTGTAGCAAACCAGAAATATCAGAAAATCCGCTGAACATAACAATCCTTTAAATTAAAAATACATGCTTGCCACTGTAAACTTATCGCATCATCGCACCGTTAAATACTTGTGGCAATAAAACTGGCTGGAATTCATATAAATTTTATATGCAAAATTTAGGCACTTGAAATTGCAGCATGCCGTCACAAGTATAAAGGTCATATTATAATGTTTGCATCAAGATTTATTTGATGGCTATATTTGGCGTAACGGCCAAGAAGGAAACTAAATGACAGATACCAATCAACAAAACACCATTGAGTTATTGCAAGCCGTACTCAATCATCCTGAATGGGATGAGCCTATTGTTTGCCGTGTAGAGGTTGATTTGCCCACATGGCTTTCACAGTTAGCCGGCGGCCGCGACTGGGAAGTTTACTCTGAAGAGGAAGAAGAAAATTGCATTAGCTTTGCAATGCGTCAAGGCTCAACTCGCGACACAAAACATGTGCCCAAGTTAGCCGAGGTTACTTTGTATCACAATGGCTATGCTATTGTAGATGTTGATGGTAAGTCTTTGTTTGATGGGTCGTTAACTTCAGGTGTAAACGAGTGTGCCCACTTGAGCTACTATCACGCAGATAGTGGTGAGAAAATTACATTGAATTAATCTTGGTTAGTAATGCTCAATCAAATGGATTAGTCACCATTTAATAATTTCTAGCTACGGCAAACTCCGCTAAAGTTAACATGGCCTGCTTATAAGGCGAATCAGCAAAATGTGCGATAGCAGCGCAGGCTAACTCAGATTCTTTAGCGGCAACCCTGCGCACATGATCCAGCGCACCAGTTCGTTCAACAGCACTTAATACGGTAGCTAAGTCCTCTAAACCGCCATGTTCGATGGCGCGCTTTATTGTTCCTGCCTCATCGGCAGTTCCGTTACGCATGGCATATAGCAAGGGTAATGTGGGTTTGCCTTCACTGAGGTCATCCCCTAAATTCTTACCTATCTCTGACTCATTACCACTTAAATCAAGCACGTCGTCA
>JANLZY010000134.1:0-6046 GCA_031359365.1 Methylotenera sp.
TCTTTCATTGGGCGAATCGCTTGAATATTTGCAGGCGCACGTCCCAACATGCCTTTGGCTTCAGCGCCTACGGCAAGTAGAATTTTTTTGCCGCCTGGGCCGCCTTCTAAACGAATGGCAACTACTGATGGTTCATCTAAAACGATGCCTTTGCCGCGAGCGTAAATCAGCGTGTTAGCTGTACCCAAGTCAATAGCAAGATCGTTTGAAAAATAGCTAGTTATAAAACCGAACATTGTGTTTTTCCTGTGATTTGATGCAAGATGACGATTTGGGGCGCTAAGTAAATATTTAAGCGCAATTAAGACGTCAGTAAATTGCAGGTATAATACCGCATATTGGGTTGAAAATTAAGATGTGTTTGCAACTTAATTGTAAAGAGAAGTCATAATAAGTGACTCATTTTGAACATCAAAATGTACTAACTAAATTTCGGATTAATGAAACATGGCATTAAGCATTGAAGACATCAAAAAAGTAGCACATTTAGCACGTATTGAAGTGAGCGAAAGTGATGCTGCGGCAACGCTCACTAAGCTGACAGGAATTCTTGGTTTGATTGAGCAAATGCAGGCTGTAGATACCACTGGCATTGAGCCGATGTCGCATTCTCAAGATTTAAGCCAGCGTTTGCGTGATGATGTTGTCACTAAAACCAATCTGCGCGACGAGTTTCAGAAAAACGCACCTGAACTTGGAAATGGCTCAACGGAGCCAGCGGTAGCTGGTGGTTTGTACCTTGTACCTAAAGTAATTGAGTAAGCACTTAAATATAAGACTTTAAAATAAGACTTGAATATGATTAACAGCGGCCTAAAACAGCTGGGCGAGATGCTCCATGCGAAGAAAATTTCCAGTGTTGAGTTAACACAAACTTTTCTGGATAGAATTCAGCAATACAATCCTAGTATTAATGCCTATATTGCACTAGATGAAGGCAAAACATTGGCGCAGGCCAAAGCAGCAGATGCGCGCATCGCTGCTGGCAATACCGCGCCTTTAACGGGTATCCCAATTGCGCAAAAAGATATTTTTTGTGCAAAAGGTTGGCAGACTACTTGCGGCTCAAAAATGCTCGCCAATTTTATTGCGCCTTACGATGCACATATCATCACGCAATTTGATGCTGCAGGTGCGGTGAATTTGGGTAAAACCAATATGGATGAGTTCGCGATGGGTTCATCTAACGAGACTTCATATTTTGGCGGCGTTAAAAATCCTTGGAGTTTTGACCGTGTGCCGGGTGGTAGTAGCGGCGGTAGTGCAGCGGCGGTAGCTGCGCGGCTTTGTGCTGCGGCTACTGGCACTGATACTGGTGGTTCCATTCGTCAACCAGCTTCATTGTGTGGCTTTACAGGGTTAAAACCAACCTATGGTGCTGTGTCGCGTTACGGTATGATTGCTTTTGCCTCATCGCTAGACCAAGCTGGTCCGATGGCAAAGAGTGCAGAAGACTGTGCGCTGATGATGAACGTGATGGCAGGTTTTGACGAACGTGATTCAACCAGCTTGAATCGTGAAAAAGAAGACTACACTCGCGACTTAATTAAACCTCTGCAAGGCTTAAAAGTTGGTCTGCCAAAAGAATATTTTTCAGAAGGTTTAGATGCCAGCGTAGGCAAAGTGATTGAAGCCGCCATTGCTGAATATAAAAAGCTAGGCGCTGAAATTGTAGATATTTCATTACCAAATACTGGCTTATCAATCCCTGTTTACTATGTATTAGCGCCTGCTGAAGCTTCAAGTAACTTGTCGCGTTACGATGGTGTGCGTTACGGTCATCGTGCTGCTGAATATACTGATTTGATGGACATGTATAACAAGAGTCGCGCTGAAGGTTTTGGTGCGGAAGTGAAACGTCGTATTTTGATTGGTACTTATGTATTGAGCGCGGGTTATTACGATGCTTATTATCTAAAAGCCCAGCAGATTCGCCGTTTGATTGCGCAAGACTTTGTCGAAGCTTTCAAAAAATGTGATGTGATTATGGGGCCAGCAGCGCCTTCAACTGCATTTAAAGCAGGTGAAAAAGTGGATGACCCAGTCGCCATGTATCTGCAAGATATCTACACCATCTCTACCAATTTGGCTGGCTTACCGGGCATGAGTATACCTGCTGGCTTTGCGAAAAGTGATGATGGCGTGTCGTTGCCAGTTGGTTTGCAAATTATAGGTAATTATTTTGATGAAGCGCGTATGTTGAATGTGGCGCATCAATATCAACAAGTGACAGACTGGCACGAGAGAATGCCTGAACTGGTATTGCCAAAGGAAGTTAAATAATGGAATGGGAAGTCGTCATTGGGTTAGAAACTCACACCCAACTAAGAACAAACACTAAGATTTTTTCAGGTGCTTCTATCAAATACGGTGCAGAGCCAAACACTCAAGCTTGCGAAGTGAGCATTGCTTTGCCAGGCGTGTTGCCAGTATTGAATAAAGAGGCGGTGCAGTGCGCTATTAAATTTGGTTTGGCGATTAATGCCCATATTGCACCACGCTCAGTATTTGCACGTAAAAACTATTTTTACCCTGACTTACCAAAAGGTTATCAAATCAGTCAGTTTGAGTTGCCCGTTGTTGGTAAAGGCTCAGTGACGATACAAGTGCCAGCAGTTGGTAAAAATGCTGCTTATGAAAAAGTGGTGAACATCACACGCGCGCATTTGGAAGAAGATGCAGGTAAATCTGTGCATGGTGCAGTAGAAGGCATGAGCGGCATTGATTTAAACCGTGCAGGTACACCATTGTTAGAAATCGTGACAGAGCCAGATATGCGCTCAGCGGCTGAAGCAGTCGCTTATGCAAAGAAGCTTCATGAGCTAGTTCAGTGGATTGGTATTTGCGATGGCAATATGCAAGAAGGTAGCTTCCGATGCGATGTTAATGTGTCTGTGCGCCCTAAAGGTACAGAAAAGTTAGGCACGCGCCGTGAGATTAAAAACCTGAACTCGTTTAAATTCATGACGCAAGCTATTGAGTATGAAACTCGCTGGCAAATCGAAACGCTAGAAGATGGCGGAACGATACAACAGGCAACGGTGTTGTTTAACCCAGACACCGGCGAAACACGCTCTATGCGCAGCAAGGAAGAAGCGAACGATTATCGTTACTTCCCAGACCCTGATTTACTACCATTAGTCATTTCAGAAGCAGATAAAGCCGCTGTAAAAGCCACTATGCCAGAATTGCCAGAGGCGATGAAGGCGAGATTTATGGCTGACTTGGATGAAGAGTCAAGGCTAGATGTTAGGCGGATATTAGAAAATGAAGTTAAAAATACAACTTTATATGCGAACAAAACTTATGGTTTGTCAGAGTCTGATACCTTAGCCTTGCTAGTGAATATAGATTTGGCCGCTTATTTTGAAGCAGTAGTTGCTCAGGGTGTGGAGCCAAAACCTGCCGCTAATTGGATTTTTAGCTCACTATGGCCAAAGCTAAACACAAATGAGAAAACAATTGCTAACTCACCAGTTACGATTATTCAATTAGCGCAGTTATTAAAGCGCATCGCTGACAAAACAATTTCAAACAGTGCGGCTAAGCAAGTGTTTGAAGCTTTGTGGAATGCTGAGGGTGATGTTGATAGCATTATTGAAGCCAAAGGCCTAAAACAAGAGTCAGACAGCGGTGCAATTGAAGCGATTATTGATGAAGTGTTAGCCGCAAATGCAGCCATGGTTGAAGAATTTAAAGCAGGTAAAGAAAAAGCGTTTAATGCGTTAGTAGGCCAAGCGATGAAAGCCTCAAAAGGTAAAGCTAACCCAGCTCAAGTGAACGATATTCTGAAGAAAAAGCTAAGCTAAGACCTCAGCTAAATTAATTTTCAGAGTCTAAAATTAAAATGCCGCCAATACCGAGAAAGTTTCGGACATAGGTGGCATTTTTTATGCGCTACTTGTTACATTATTATTTGTAAGCGAGCCTTATTGTGGCTTTAGCTCAATGTACCTAGACCGGTATTGACTGAAACGAGTTTTTGTTTGAGTAATACTATTTTGTACCGCAAGAATCTGTGTTTTTGTTTTTGTGATTTGAGTTTGATAGTTTTGAGCATCTTCAGCAGCTTGACTAGACATTTTTCTGCCAGAAGAGTTTGCATAAATACTGGCCAACATTTTTTTGGATTCCTCTTGATTCTGGCTTAATGTGAGTAAAGCAGTTTCGTCACTCTTTAAGTTACGCTTTTCTGCCATATCAATTTCTTCTACAGACGAATAAGACGCTAATAAGGCTTTATCTTGTCTTTGTTGATCTGCTGAAAGCTTCTCAGTTTCTTTGGAGTTATCTTTAGCATTAAAAGGTTCGTTCGTTTTAATCACCGTGCCCTGATTGTTCAAAATACTATTGCTGCGACCAGATTCTTGCGCTGGCATTTTGTCGCCGTAATGGGTTACACCACTTGCATCTTTCCATTTCACTATTTTGCTAGCATCAGCATGCACTAGTTGCGTATAGTTAGTCAATATCAGTACGCCAGAGAAAAACAACGCAGACAAGGCTGAACTCGAATGACCAAGTTTTGCCTTGTCAGAAAAATGTGGATTAATTTCAGCTAACGGTTTCATTTTAAAAGTTAAGACTTCTTCTTCACCATTTTTTGACTATTCTTTAAGGCGCTGTATTCAACCTTAAGTTAATTAAATAACGCCATATTGTTGTCGATACGACATGACTTTATCCAAAAGCAAATTTTGTGCCATATCATTTTTATTTTCTAAATAGGTCAATAAGTCATTCAAGTTAGCAATTGCACACACAGGTATTCCATTATTTTTAATCACCTCTTGCACGGCTGATAGCTCGCCCAAACCTTTCTCTTGCCTGTCAATGGCAATAGCCACGCCACATGCAGTCGCGCCATTCTTGCGGATAAGGTCAACAGACTCCCTCACTGAGATGCCAGCAGAAATCACGTCATCTATAATAAGCACCCGACCTTTTAGAGGGCTGCCAACAATAACACCGCCTTCGCCGTGATCTTTGGCCTCTTTGCGATTGTACGCGTAGGGCACATTGTGACCATTTTTGGCAAATGCAATGGCAATACTTGCCGCTAGCGTAATACCTTTGTAGGCTGGGCCGAATAGCATATCAAACTCTATACCTGAATTTTTAATAGCGGCTGCATAAAATTCGCCAAGTTTCATCAAGCTCTCGCCATCATCAAACAAACCTGCATTAAAGAAATACGGACTTAAACGACCGGCTTTGGTTTTAAACTCGCCAAAACGCAAAACCTCTTTTTGAATGGCAAATGCGATAAACTCTTGTCTAAATTGCTCAGACTGCTCAATTGTGTGTTTCGTGCTCATGTTCTAGATCATTATATTAAGGAATTAAGTTTTGAAGATTATATCGCTAAACCTGAATGGCATACGCTCCGCAACAAATAAAGGTGTGCAAACTTGGTTACAAACGCAAAATGCAGACGTAGTGTGTATGCAGGAAATTAAAGCCCAACAAGCGGATATGACGCCAGAAATGCTCAATCCTACTGGCTACTATGGCTATTTTCATTATGCAGAAAAGAAAGGCTATAGCGGCGTAGGTATTTATTGCAAAACCAAGCCAGATGAGGTGATTGAAGGCTTAGGTAGTGCAAATGATGGCGTGCAAGATATCGATAGTGAAGGGCGTTATTTGGAGTGTCAGTTTGGTAACTTAAGTGTAATTTCACTCTACTTACCAAGCGGCTCTAGTGGGGAAGAACGCCAAGCTTTTAAATTCAGTGTGATGACGCGCTTTATGCTGCACATGCAAGCGCTGATTAAAAGTGGTCGCGAAATCATCATTTGTGGTGATTGGAATATCGCTCACAAAGAAGCTGACCTTAAAAACTACAAAGGCAATAAGAAAAATTCAGGTTTCTTGCCAGAAGAGCGCGCATGGCTGACAACATTGTTTGATGAAGTTGGCTGGGTAGATGTATACAGAAAATTACATCCCGATACCACAGACGAAAGCTATACGTGGTGGAGCAACCGTGGGCAGGCATGGGCGAAAAATGTAGGTTGGCGTATTGACTATCAAATTGCTACGC
>JANLZY010000144.1:0-2707 GCA_031359365.1 Methylotenera sp.
GTCGATGACTTGCGCGCCGTTTTCTACCTGCTGACGCGCGACAGAAAGCGCCTCATCGTATTGCTCGTTAATAATCATACGCGCAAAAGCTTTACTGCCCGTGACGTTGGTACGCTCACCTACGTTAACAAACAAAGAATCTTCGTCGATGACAAACGGCTCCAAGCCTGCAAGGCGCGTGTATGCAGGTATAACGGGCAATTGGCGCGGTGCGATGTCTTTAATTTCATTGTAGATTGCCTTGATATGGTCTGGCGTAGTGCCGCAGCAGCCGCCTGCGATGTTTAAAAAGCCGCTGGTTGCAAACTCTTTCACCAAGCTTGACGTCACATCGGGCGTTTCATCAAAGCCAGTATCAGACATCGGGTTGGGTAAGCCCGCATTTGGATAAATACACACAAAAGTTTCGGCAATTTTTGAAAGCTCTTCTACATAAGGGCGCATTAGAGTAGCGCCCAAGGCACAATTTAAACCAATGGTGATGGGTTTTGCATGGCGTACTGAATTCCAAAAGGCAGTGACGGTTTGACCTGACAAAATACGACCAGAAGCATCGGTCACCGTGCCTGAAATCATAATTGGCAGTGTGTAGCCAACTTCTTCAAAAAATGCATCAATGGCAAACAAAGCGGCTTTGCAATTGAGCGTATCGAAAATGGTTTCTACCATTAAAATATCCGAGCCACCTTCGACCAATGCTCGCGCCTGCTCCAAGTAAGCATTTACTAACTGATCAAAATTGACATTACGCGCAGCCGGATCATTTACATCTGGCGAAATACTGGCGGTTTTAGGAGTAGGGCCAAGGGTACCCGCTACAAAGCGCGGTTTTTCTGGTGTGCTGTATTTTTCACACGAAGCTTTAGCAAGCTTGGCAGCCTGCACATTCATCTCATAAACGAGATGCGCCATGTGGTAATCATCTTGTGCCACGCTGGTGGCGCCAAAGGTATTGGTTTCAATAATATCTGCGCCTGCGGCTAGATATTTTTCATGAATTTCTTGGATGATATGCGGCTGGGTGAGCGTCAACAGCTCATTATTGCCTTTAACAAACAACTCGCGCTCGCCAGCAGGGGCTTTAAAATCAGCAAATTGCGACCCTCGATAATCAGCCTCTGTCAGCTTGTATTGCTGAATCATAGTACCCATCGCGCCATCTAAAATTAAGATGCGCTGTTGAAGTAAGCTTCGCAGTATTTGTTCTGTCAGACTTTGTTCTTTAAGAGAGGTAGCAGGCATGTTGATTAATGATTTCAGCAGGAAGTGTTATCTTAGGCGGACATTTTACCACGCTAATCCTTACCGCTGACGATGCTGGCAAAGAGATGACATCAATCTTTACGTACTGCCGCAGTGAGCGTAACTAGGCGAGAAACAATCAATGCCATATACATTAAGCCAACAAACATTTGAAATGTGCCGATGACTTTTGCAATGGGATGTACGAGTGAAATATCGCCATATCCTGTACTCGATAATATTGAAAAGCTCAGAAATATAAGCTCCACCCATGAGCGCGGTTGGTCTGGGTTCAATGTGCCAGTAATACTGCCTGGGTAGAGCTGTTGGCATACTGAATAGGCGAGCGCGAAACCCCAAGCTAGCACGGTGAAAGTATTAGCTGCGGCAAACAATTCATCCCGCGTAAGTACGTTGTCGTTAAACATATACATCACCAAACCAACCGCCGTATAAAAATACATCGCGCTTTCAAAAACTTGTGCCCATAGCAAATAGTGCGGATTTTCTGTTGCAACGTAGGTGATCGTTAACACTACCGCAGGAAAAGCAAGTATCCATGCGGCCCAGTTAAACAAAGGGCTACGATTCACCACCCAAACAGCCAAAGCCAGCGCAGCTACATTAAAACAGCTAAATATTGCCTGATGAAACTTTGTGACTTCCAATATCGGATGAATAATCAAGCTGAGCACTTGCACCAACAAAAGCCATGCGGAAGGGTACTTTGCCATTTTCTGTATTGTGGCTTGCATACTCAAGGACTCCACCTTTATACTGCTTTATCGTATTTTCGATATTGCACGGCTTCCGCAATATGAACAGATTTGATTGCATCATCGCCTGCCAAATCGGCAATGGTACGGGCAACTTTTAATATGCGATGGTAAGCACGCGCGGATAAACTTAATCGGCTAATGGCTTGCTTAAGTAACTGCATTCCAGCTTCATCGGTCACGCAATATTGCTCGATTTCTTTGGTGCCGAGTAAGTTATTCGGTTTAGCTTGCCGGCTTAGCTGTTTTTCTCTAGCGTTTTCTACTCTTAACCTTATCGATTGTGAGTGTTCACTTACACTTGCTTTTGTCAGTTCATCTTCACTCAGCGCAGGCACTTCAATATGGATGTCTATTCGGTCTAGCAATGGGCCTGAAATTTTAGCTTTGTAGCGCGAAACTTGGTCGGGTGTGCAACGGCATTTATTATTGTGATGCCCTAAATATCCACACGGACAAGGATTCATAGCCGCTATTAATTGAAAGTTTGCAGGGAAATCTGCCTGTCTAGCAGCACGCGAAATTGTAATACGTCCACTTTCCAATGGCTCGCGCAGAACCTCAAGTACTTTGCGATCAAATTCTGGTAGCTCATCTAAAAACAATACACCATGATGCGCTAAGCTAACTTCACCTGGACGCGGGATACCGCCACCGCCAACTAACGCCACCGCTGAAGCCGTATGATG
>JANLZY010000146.1:0-3148 GCA_031359365.1 Methylotenera sp.
CGCGGTGGTGTGCATTTCTTAATGCAAGTAGATATGAAGGCCGCTTTAAGCAAAGCGGCTGAGCGCTTTGTTGGCGATTTCAAAATCGCGCTGCGTAAAGAACGTATTTCTTACGTTGGCGTGTCACGCGAAGGCGAAACGGTGCAAATTCGTTTCAATAATGCAGATGAGTTGACTAAAGCTCACGCAGTGATTGCTAAAGAGTATCCAAACTTAACGCTAGAAGAGTCAACTATTGGCGAAGAAAGAATTCTAAAAGCCTCACTCAATTTGGTTGAGCAAAAGTCAATTCAAGATTTTGCGATTAAACAAAATATTCAAACACTGCATAACCGTATTAATGAGCTGGGTGTTGCAGAGCCTATTATTCAACAGCAAGGTGCTGACCGTGTGGTAGTGCAATTGCCGGGCGTGCAAGATACAGCAAAAGCGAAAGAGATTTTAGGTCGTACTGCGACACTAGAAATTCGCATGGTTGATGAAGAGAAAAGCGATGCCGCTACGCTAGAAAAAGCGGAAAAAGGCCAAGCACCGGTAGGTGACGATGTCTTTAAAAACCGTGATGGTCGTGCAGTTTTGGTTAAAAAGAACGTAGTGCTAACAGGTGATTACATTACTGATGCGGGCCCTGGTGTAGATAGCCAATCTGGCAGATCAACCGTAAATGTTACCCTTGACGCACGTGGCGCCCGCATTTTCCAGCAAGTGACACGTGAAAATGTCGGCAAACGCATGGCGATATTGCTGATTGAAAAAGGCAGTACTGAAGTGATTACCGCACCAACCATTAACGAAGAAATTGGTGGCGGTCGCGTGCAGATTTCAGGGATGGCTAATACACAAGAAGCTACCGACATCGCGCTGCTATTACGTGCTGGCGCACTTGCCGCACCTATGGATATTATCGAAGAGCGCACAGTAGGCCCTAGCATGGGACAGGATAATATCAACCGCGGCATACATTCAACACTTTGGGGCTTTGCCGCAATTGCTGTAATGATGATGATTTATTACATGGCTTTTGGTGTAGTTTCAGTAACCGCACTAGCGATTAACTTGCTACTTTTGGTTGCAATTCTATCCATGCTACAAGCAACGCTTACTCTGCCAGGCTTGGCGGCGATTGCTTTAGCACTGGGTATGGCGATTGATGCCAACGTGTTAATTAATGAACGTATTCGTGAAGAGTTGCGTAATGGCAACACGCCACAAGCTAGCATTCATGCTGGTTACGAGCGCGCTTGGGATACCATTTTAGACTCAAACGTTACAACACTGATTGCAGGTTTGGCGCTATTCATGTTTGGTACAGGCCCAATTAAAGGCTTTGCGGTAGTACATGTTTTGGGTATTTTGACTTCAATGTTTAGTGCGGTATTGGTATCACGCGCAATAGTGAATTTGATTTACGGTTATCGCCGTAAGCTAACTAAGTTGTCAATTGGTCAAATTTACAAAGGCTAACTAACGTATCAAGAGCTCGTAGGTCGGGGTTTAACCCGACTTTTCGGACTAAAGTCCGACCTACATCCTAATAAAAATCTCAGATTAAGAAATCTAAATTTTAAGAGTACAAAATTATGGAATTATTTAGAATCAAAAAAGATATTCCCTTTATGAGTTACGGTCGCCTGACGACTGCAATTTCATTGGTGACATTCATATTAGCCGTTGTATTTTTAGCCACTCGCGGTTTGAACTTCGGTGTGGATTTCACTGGCGGTACGGTGATGGAAGTAAACTACCCACAAGCAGCGAATCTGGAAAGCGTTCGTAAAGCGGTAGATAGCATAGGCCTAAAAGAGGCGACTGTACAAAATTTCGGCTCTAGCCATGACGTATTGATTCGCTTACCAGTTAAAGCAGGCGTTTCAGTGGCTAAACTTTCAGAGGAAGTGAAAGTCGCGTTAGTCGCTGCGGATGCTACCGCTGAAGTGCGCCGCGTAGAGGCTGTAGGCGCGCAAGTTGGTGATGAGCTTTATGAAAATGGCGGTTTAGCGCTATTTTTCGTAAGTTTAGGCATTATGCTTTATTTGTGGTTACGCTTTGAATGGCGTTTTGCAGTAGCCGCTATTATCGCCAACATGCATGACGTGGTAATTATTTTAGGTTTCTTTGCGTTCTTCCAATGGGAATTCAACCTAACGGTATTAGCCGCTATTCTGGCTGTTCTAGGCTACTCAGTGAATGAATCCGTAGTGGTGTTTGACCGAGTACGTGAAAACTTCCGTAAAATGCGTAAAGCTAGCGTGGTTCAAGTGATTGATAACGCGATTACTCGCACTATGTCTCGTACCATTATCACGCACACCATGACACAAACTATGGTTGGCTCGATGTTGTTATTCGGCGGCGAAGTATTGCATAACTTTGCATTAGCGCTAACGATTGGTATTTTGTTCGGTATTTACTCTTCAGTATTGGTCGCATGTCCAATCGCCATGTGGCTGGGGGTTAATCGTGCCAACTTAATTGGTGATGTAGAGAAAAAAGAAGGCGGCAAGAAAGAAGTCGTAGTTGAACCAGATCCTTCTGAGTTCGCATCTTAACCTTCGTATAAACCTCAAGTAAATCAATCAAGTGCAGATACATTGCACTTGATTTCTTACCCTCCTGCCGTATACACTCTCTTTATCTCACATCTCAAAAATTAGATCCCATTGGATAATATTTCCTTAAGCTCCCAGTTTGGCATTCTGGTATTGCTACTGCTGTGTACTGCTTTTTTCTCAATCTCAGAAACCAGCCTCATGTCAGTCAACCGTTATCGGATGAAACATTTGGCAAGACAAGGCCATCGCGGCGCGCGCTTGGCCAGTGTATTGCTATCAAAAACTGACAAGCTATTAGGCGTTATTTTATTAGGCAATACGCTCTGCATTGTGGGCTCATCAGCCTTAGAAGTAGTCATCAGCCATCAGCTATTTGGTGAGGGTGAATACGTGCTAGCCGTTGGCTCACTAGCACTGACATTCGTTATTTTAGTGTTCAGTGAAATATCGCCCAAAGTGATTGCCGCAGCGCATCCTGAGAAGTTTGCCTTTGCCTGCAGTTATTTGCTCTACCCTTTGCTATGGCTATTTAACCCTATCGTTTCATTCGTCAATCTTTTTGTTAAAGGCTTTATGTATTTATTGGGCATGAAAGC
>JANLZY010000167.1:0-1867 GCA_031359365.1 Methylotenera sp.
TAACCTTCTTCTTTAAGCACGCTAGCAATAGCAGTCTTAACATTAGATGAAGGCATAGCAACAACCGCTTTGTTAACCATTTGCGCATTACGAATACGCGTCAACATGTCGGCAATCGGATCACTCATACTCATAGCTTTATCCCCTATTACCAGCTGGCTTTAGTGACGCCTGGAACAAAGCCAGCCATCATTAAATCGCGTAACTTACTACGCCCAATACCGAATTTACTAAACACACCACGTGGGCGACCAGTCAATGCACAACGGTTACGAAGACGCACTGGACTTGAATTACGTGGAAGCGCTTGAAATTTCATGCGCGCTTCATTACGGCTTTCAGGTGTAGCATTAGCGTCATTCATTGCCGCTTCTAATGCGGCACGTTTTACAGCGAATTTACTTACTGTTGCGCGACGTTTTACTTCGCGTTCTGTCATACAGGTTTTAGCCATGTCTTATCCTCTGAAAGGAAAACTGAACAATGCAAGCAAAGCTTTTGCTTCAGCATCTGTTTTAGCAGTAGTGGTAATCGTAATATTCATACCACGAATTACATCAATTTTGTCATATTCAATTTCAGGGAAAATGATCTGCTCTTTAACACCCATGTTGTAGTTACCACGACCATCAAATGATTTCGCTGAAATACCGCGGAAGTCACGAATACGTGGAATTGCAACAGTAACTAAACGATCCAAGAACTCATACATGCGTTCACGACGCAAAGTCACTTTACAACCAACAGGATAATCATCACGAATTTTAAATGCTGCAACTGATTTTTTAGCTTTGGTTACGATTGCTTTTTGACCAGCAATTTTCTCCATATCACCAACAGCATGTTCCATTACTTTTTTGTCAGCTACTGCTTCGCCCACACCCATGTTCAAGGTGATTTTGTCAATGCGAGGTACTTGCATGACTGAAGTGTAACCAAATTGCTCAGTCATCGCTTTGACTACTGAGTCTTTATAAAATTGTTTTAAGCGCGCCATAATGCTTCCTATGCGTCCACTGCTTCGCCATTAGATTTGAATACGCGAATTTTGCGACCATCATCTAATGTTTTGAAGCCTACGCGATCACCTTTTTGGGTCGCACTGTTAAATAAAGCAACGTTTGAAATATCGAGTGGCATTTCTTTTGCAATGATGCCGCCAGCGATACCTTTCATTGGGTTTGGTTTTGCATGTTTCTTAACTAAGTTAAGACCCTCTACAACAACATGGCCAGATTCAAGAATACTAACAACAGCACCTTGCTTACCCTTGTCTTTTCCGGTATTTAAGATGACCTGATCACCTTTACGAATTTTGTTCATGTGAGCTCCTACAGCACTTCTGGCGCTAATGAAACGATTTTCATGAATTTTTCAGTACGTAATTCACGAGTTACTGGGCCGAAAATACGGGTACCAATCGGTTCAAGCTTATTATTTAACAGGACTGCAGCGTTGCTATCGAACTTAACTAAAGAACCGACTGGACGACGAACACCCTTAGCAGTACGCACAACTACCGCGCTGTAAACTTCGCCTTTTTTGACGCGACCACGTGGTGCAGCATCTTTGATGCTCACTTTAATGATGTCGCCAATTCCAGCGTAACGACGCTTAGAGCCACCTAGAACCTTGATGCATTGCACAGAGCGCGCACCAGTGTTATCGGCAACTTCTAGCCGAGATTGCATTTGAATCATGAGAATAATCTCCAACTTAATCCGTTAAACCAACACCAGCCATTTTTAGCTGCCAGCCTTTTAATAAATTAAAAAACTTACAGCTAACACGGCCGATAGACCCGGTCAGTATTGGGGCGAGAGCTTAAGGCTAAATCTTTAAAAATTTAGCCGCTCGCCTAAAAGTC
>JANLZY010000170.1:0-3356 GCA_031359365.1 Methylotenera sp.
GGCGACCACTTTAGACAAGGCATTGACTGAAAATGCGACGAGTATAGGAATAACGGCATTAGCTGCACTTAAATTCCCCGCAGCGGCCAATGAAGCAACAGAAATAGTTGATGCATGCACATCTGCCAACCCTGCTACTGCAGACGCCACAACGAGCCCAGCCTGACCAAACCAAACCTTTAACGCAGCAGATGCAATCAGTGCAACGGCAATGACCGCAGCCAAGATGAGCGCAGTTTTTACGCTAAAGGATCGTGTTGGCTTAGCCATTTCTACCCCATGGTGATGGAATGAACTTAGCGTAACGACTAAGCCATAAACCGCTATCGAAACCCCACCAAAAATCAATGGCGCTGCTAAAGCTTGTAAAGTTGGCCGATGGATTGCAGCCAGAAGTAAAGTCAGTTGCAAAACTGTTGAAAGGCTAGATAGCAATGCGCCTGATACCGCAGAGCCAATTAAAGCTGGTGTTTCTTTGGCACGCTCGCCCATCGCCCCTATCGTAGCGATACTGGAAATAAAACCAGAAACCAAACCAACTATTGGCAAGCCTATGCGCCCACCCAGTAAACGTAAAGCAAGGTGGCCGAGCGCGCTAATAAACATCACCAATATCACAACTAGCCAAAGGGTTCTTGGATTGATCGCATTAAAGGGTCCGATAAATTCATTCGGCACTAGCGGTAATACAATCAGAGTTGCCGCGGCAAGTATCAAAAAATCGTTTAACTCCTCCTTAGTCACAGCACCTCTTACAAAACCATGAATAGGCTCTTTCGCAGCTAAAAGTATTGATGCTGTTACCGCAAGGCTAGCGGCCAAAGATGGCGCCGTCAGGGCTAATCCACCCAGAATAACAGTGAAAATCAGCGTAATTTCAGTCGTCAGTCCGGGGTGTTTATTGACTCTCATCGCATAAGAAATGGCAGCAAAAACAGTAACACTGATGACTGCGACAACTAGCAACCAAAAATTGATGATTGTACTTACCGCGCCTAGCAATGAGGCGATAGTAAAGGTACGTATACCCGCTAAAGACCTATCAGGATCAACCCCCTTGCTGCGCTCTCGCTCGGCACCCACTAACAGCCCTATGCCTAAAGACACGGCCAAGTTAAGCCAAAGAGAGTTATCAATCAAAATGTGTTCCATAGTCTCAGTTTACAACAAGCCTCGCTCAACAAATGACAGCGTTGTATTGCCTGCCACAATAAAATGATCGAGCACCCTTACATCAACTAATGCTAGAGCTTCTTTTAATTGCCTGGTGATTAACTCATCCGCTTGGCTTTGCTGGGCAATGCCAGATGGATGATTGTGTGCAAATATAACGCTGGCCGCATTATGGTGCAATGCGCGCTTAACTACTTCTCGCGGATAAACGCTGGTTTGTGTGAGTGTGCCGCTAAACATTTCTTCAGTGGTCACTACTCTATTTTGCGCATCTAAAAACAATACAAAAAATACTTCACGCGTCAGATTGCCTAATTTCAAACAAAGATAATCACGCACTTGTTTGGGTGAAGTGAGTATATCTTTCACCTGCATTTGCTCGTTTAATGCGCGGCGGCTCATTTCAAAAATGGCTTGCAACTGCACATATTTACTACTGCCTATGCCATGCACTTGGGTTAATTCACTCAATTGTGCGGCAAAAATTCCGTTTAAGCTGCCAAACTGCGTGAGTAAATCACGTGCTAAATCCACGGCACTTTTACCTGTGACGCCTACGCGTAAAAAAATGGCGAGCAACTCAGCATCTGAGAGTGCTTCTACGCCAAGCTCTAACAGTTTTTCACGTGGGCGTTCACTCGCAGGCCAGTCGGTAATTGCCATGCTTACTCCTTCATCATTTCAGCCAACCAATCTCACGAGCGGTTTTAGGGCCAATTATTGTCTGCTTCAAGCTTTTAGGTATTTCAGCTTTGTTTTCACTGATAGGCGTACGGCCGCCCATCAACTCAGCCAAGTCTTGGGGATAGCGTGGCGACCTATCTGGTTCCGCAAAGCCATCTGGATAGGTCGGCATAGAAGTAGCCAAGTCGTACTTATCAGTAGCATTGAATGTGTGCAATAACTCATGCGCCAAAATCACCAAATTCTGCTTGGAGTAAGTACTGTCACCAAACAAGTTTACACGGCCGATTCTGCCTTTATTCAGCGCGGTTGAGTGACTTAAACGTGGATGAGTGACGGGGTCGTAATACAACAAATACAATCGAATTGCAGGTTTAACGTTTACTTTAGGGCTATGGCGCCATGCGAAATATCTAAACTTCAAACTCCAAACAATCGCGCCTAAAACACTTCCATCTTTAGGTGGCGCTGGTGGAATATCAGTCACCTGCTCGCCTAATTGCACTTCTACTGGTCGACGTAAGCCCAAATGATACGGCTCGGCTTCACGTGCAAAGTATTCAGCTACAGGCTCAAAATCCTCGCGTGTTAGCGTACGTAAGTAATCACTCACTTTGGCGCTGTTATCAACATTGACTGGATATACCGCAACATAGAAATTGTCTTTCCAAGCTAAATCAGCTTTATCCATCCAAGTGTTTTGCACCACTGTTGCTAAAATCAACAATAAAATAATGACTCTAATTTTCTTCCACATACCCAATGACTTTCGTTTAAATAACGGCTTTATTTTTTATTGGTCACATACGGCCTAGCCTGCACTATCCAAAAAACATCTTGGCCGCTTTGGGTTTCTAACACCCATTCAATATCTAACACATCGGTTTGATTAAAAATCTCGGCAACATGCTGTGCAGCTTGACTCAACATTTTAGCGCGCTTTTCTGTCAAAATCGCCGCACCTTTTGTCACAGGTCTTTCCAGCATGCCGCCTTTTGGGTTAGCCACTAACATGGTCGATTCATCCGAGCGACTAATCACCCGCGTGCCATCATTGCTAGTGTCAAACAAAATCTGCTCAGCAATTTTCTGCCCCTCAACCACGCGCATACCTAAGCCCCACTTGGCGTTAATGGTATAAGTCGTCGTTTGA
The DNA here is from genome assembly GCA_031359365.1 of Methylotenera sp. GTDB lineage: Bacteria > Pseudomonadota > Gammaproteobacteria > Burkholderiales > Methylophilaceae > Methylotenera. The sequence goes on from JANLZY010000170.1 coordinate 3,011, forward strand.
TGCCCCCAAATATCCGTGGTCAACAATACCCCTGCAGCTGCGGCATTCACGGCAGTTTGTACTAGCACAGCTGGATAAACTTGCTCATGCGGAATGCAAAAATGCGCGCGCTCTTCAACCGCACGTAAATTCCAAACTGACGCCCAAACTTGCTTAATAGCGGCTTCTAGCGCTTTTTTATCCTTTACGTTAGGCACGGTGTCGTAAAGCCCCGCGCCGTTAAAACCTTTCAAATCTTCGGCATTGGTTGAACTGCGCACAAATACACCGCGACCACCAAGCTGTTTTTGCCACTGTCTTTGGATTTTATTGAAAGTATCCACAGCAAGTGGCGCATTAGTAATAG
>JANLZY010000177.1:0-2632 GCA_031359365.1 Methylotenera sp.
AAGAAGAATCTAACCGTCAGACAGGTTTATTGCAACGTGAAATAGAGCTGCACCAAAAAACCGATGCTGAGCTTCAACTTGCGCGACAGGTTGCAGATCAAGCTAACCAAGCTAAAAGTCGCTACATTACTGGTATTAGCCACGAACTACGCACACCACTCAATAGTATTTTAGGCTATGCGCAGTTGTTAGATAACGATACGTCTATTCCAGATAGTCGTTTGCAAGCGATAAGGGTTATTCGTCGTAGCGGCGAACACTTGCTATCACTCATTGAAGGTACATTAGATATTGCCCGTATTGAAGGCGGCAAACTCACTTTTGATATCAAGCCATTAAGATTTCCAGAATTTATTAAGCAAATTGTCAGCATGTTTGAGTTGCAAGCGCGTAACAAAGGTATTAATTTTGCTTATGAAGTGACAAGCGAACTGCCAAAAATGGTGCGTGCCGACCAAAAACGCTTAAGCCAAATACTCATTAATATTTTGGGTAACGCCGTCAAGTTTACTCAACACGGCGGCGTGGTTTTCCGGGTGCAATATGCACGTGAACTTGTGCAAATTGAGATTGAAGATACTGGCCCTGGCATACAAACCGATGAAATTGATACTGTATTTGAACCGTTCGCAAGAGGTAGCGCAGCTGCCAACGATAGAATAGGAGGCACGGGTTTGGGCCTCACTATTAGTAAGTTGTTAACGCAATTAATGGGCGGTGAAATCAGTGTGAACAGCGTGGTACGGAAGGGTACCATATTTAAAGTTAAGTTATTTTTACCACAAATACACAAAACCCAAGAAATCGAAGCAGTGTTAGCCGCCCAGCGTATTGGCTACGTTGGCGCAAGAAAGAGAATATTGGTGGTAGATAATGAGTATATTGATAGGGAAATGTTAGTCACTCTGCTTCAGCCGCTAGGTTTTGAAATGGCCGAGGCCGCCAATGGTCTAGAGTGCCTTGAACAACATACAGCATTTAATCCTGACTTAATTTTAATGGATCTTGCGATGCCGATGATGGATGGCTGGGAAGCCAGTTATGTCATACGTAAAGTACGGCAGTCTGATGTGCCAATTGGTATTGTATCGGCCAATGCTTTCGATAAAGGCTTAGAAAATACCGCAGGCATAGGCGCTGAAGACTTTATATTAAAACCTGTAGCGCTATCTGAGTTGTTAGATTGGCTAGGTAAACAGCTTAATTTAGAATGGATTACCGCATCAGAAAATCAGCTATTGCCTGTCGAAGAGCCAAATTCTACGCCTGTATTGGTTGCGCCACCTAAAATCTATCTAGATGAGTTGTTAGCGTTAATGAAAATAGGGTATGTGCGAGGTATTTCTAAGAAAATTGATGAAATAGAGAGTTTAGATGTTGAATATAAAGTATTTGCTATTGCGATGAGAAAGTTTGCGCAACAATTCCAGTTAGCTGCCATGAAGAAATTTGTGGAAGAGATTAATACTTATGACTAACCTTAAACCAAGCAGAGATGGCGCGCCTATTGTGCTCATCGTTGATGATGTGCCCGATAACTTAGCGGTGTTACACGATGCATTAGATGAATCAGGGTTTACTGTATTAGTCGCTAATAATGGAGAGGCTGCTCTAGTGGCCGCGATAGAGGCGCAACCTGGCATTATATTGCTCGATGCTATCATGCCTGGCATGGATGGTTTTGAGGTCTGCAGAAAGCTAAAAGCAGATATTAATACTCGTCATATTCCAATCATTTTTATGACAGGGCTCACTGAGTCTGAGCATGTAGTTGCAGCGTTTCAGGCTGGCGGAACTGATTATATTACTAAGCCTATACGTGCAATAGAAGTGCTCGCAAGAATAGATGCACACATGCAAACTTCGCGCTTAATGAGTCAGGCGCGAGGCGCCTTAGATGCATTTGGTCAGGCTGCTATTGCTATTACGCCAAGCAATGGTAAGGTTGTATGGCAAACGCCTTTAGCAAGAGAATGGATGCAGCGATATTTTCCAGAGCACTATGCGCATTTTCAATCCAAAACACCGCCACAATTATTATCTTGGATTGAAAAAGTATCACTCGCTCGAGAAACGCTAGCAGACATACCACTTTTGACGATTGTTTTACCAAGAGGGCGTTTGAACTTTGTTCCAGCAGAACTTAACGATAATGAACAGTGGGTAATTTTGCTGCGAGAAGAGTCTGATGCAGCGCAGATAGAGGCATTAATGACAATATTTAAGTTAACTAGCCGAGAGTCAGAGGTTTTGTATTGGGCCACCAAAGGTAAAACCAGTCGCGACATTGGTGACATTCTTGGCTCTAGCCCCCGCACCGTCAATAAACACCTAGAGCATGTGTTTGTTAAGTTAGGCGTAGAAACAAGAACTGCGGCGGCGGCCTTAGCCTCTAGCAAAATCCGCACTATAAAGTAAGTAAAATCAAACCATAGATTATCGCCGCCGTGCTGCGATAACATTTGGCACCTGCTGTATCAACGCCAGTAGACGACTGAGCTGTTCCAAGTCAGAGATCTCGATTGAAAATTGCATTAACGCCAGATTATTCCTACTCATAGTGTTGGCCTTGGTGGCGTTTATTTTTTCACGAGCGAATAGGTCGCTGATGTCTCGTAGCAGGCCTTGGCGG
>JANLZY010000208.1:0-13555 GCA_031359365.1 Methylotenera sp.
ACTGACCAAGAAACAAGCGGGTGCACTTCATAAAGACGATCGTCAGATCAGACAAGAGGAGCACGATATGGCTTCACAAGACAAAGGGCATATCACTAAAGAAGAACAAAAAACATTAAATCAGCAAGAGAACCAGGTAAGTAAAGAAATCGGTAAGTAATATTAACTTTCGGTCGTTATTTTTATCACAAACAACATCTTAAAATACATAAAGGAATTTTTATGAAAATCCAATCACTTTTTCTAGCAGGTATTCTTTCTCTGGCTGGCACTGCATCATTGATGAATACAGCATTTGCAGATACTGCTGCCGCTACTAACGTAACAGCCACCTGTAATGACGGTACATCATTTACAGGAACAACTAAGCAAGGTGCGTGTTCGGGACATAAAGGCGTAAAAGTCTGGGCTGACGCTAAAGCCTCTGCCGCCACACCAGTTATTGCAGATAAAGCGGCTCCTGAAAAAGTTGCTACGGCAGCCAAGCCTGCTGCAGCGTCAACGATGACAGAAGCCCCAGGCGGTGGGCCAGGTAAAGTTTGGGTTAATAGCAAATCAAAGAAATACCATTGCCTAGGCACTGAACATTACGGTAAAACTAAAGATGGCTCCTACATGACTGAAGTAGAAGCTAAAGCAAAAGGCAATCATGCAGTAAATGGCAAAGCTTGTAGTTAATTAAGTCAATATCAATTTGTTCAGATAACACCTTAGGATTTGTTCTAGGGTGTTTTTGAATGACACATTTTTGTTTTCCGCATTACTGTGTTTATACATAATTATTTACACCCCCATAATGCTTTTCTGTAAACACTTCAGCCCTAAATTTTGCTGAAAATTAAAAAATCAAGTCGTTGTGTTTACTCATCACTCAAACCTAATATTGAATCATAAATCACTACAGCTCTGAGCTTGCTAGAGCTTTATTACTTGTCATGGAATATATTTTCTCAAGTGATTGATTTAAAAATTAACTCAACAATACTCACTAAGATAGCCCTGCTGTGAATATCATTCCAGTCACTGCCAATGTCATCATCAAGGTTGCCAACCACCCCAGCACCTTAAGTTTTCTAGTAATGGTGAATTGCCCCATGATTTCAGGTCTAACTGCCATCAGCATCATTAAGGCCATAATGGGAACAGAAATGAAACCATTAAGTACAGCACTCCAGTAAAGCGCTTTAATTGGATCTACAGGAGTGAAGCACAATGCCACACCAATCAAAGTAGAAATAGCAATGATGCTATAAAACCTTTTTGCACGCTTAGGTTCAAGTTCTAAACTACCCTGCCATTTAAAGGCTTCCGCCATTGCATAAGCGGCAGATCCAGCCAAAACAGGCACTGCCAGCAAACCTGTACCAATGATGCCTGCACTGAAAAGCCAAAATGTAAATTCACCTGCAATGGGACGCAAAGCTTCGGCAGCCTGTGCTGACGATTGAATATCTGTAATTCCGTGTGCGTTAAGAGTCACTGCAGTGGTTAATATAATAAAGAACGCAACCATATTAGAAAATCCCATGCCGATATAAGTATCCACTTTAATTCGATTGAAGTTAGCACTTGCTTGATCTGGAGCAACTATCAGCGGTTTTGCTTTAGGGCTTACTCTCTGCTCTTCAACTTCTTGAGAAGCTTGCCAGAAAAACAAGTATGGACTGATAGTTGTGCCAAAAATGGCAACGACGGTAGTCATATATTCTGATTTCCACGAAATATGAGGAAATAATGTGACTTTAAAGACTTGCAGCCATGGAGTATGTACAGCAAATACGGTTGCAACATAGGCAAGCAAAGCCAAGGTCAGCCATTTCAGCACTCTAACGTAACGTGTATAGGGAATTAATATTTGGAGACTTAACGATAACAAGCCAAAACCTGTCACATAAACATGAGCATGACCACCAATCAGCAGCCTTAATGCCTCCCCCATTGCTGCGATGTCAGCAGCAATATTGATTGTATTGGCAATTAAAAGCAATCCGACGATGAAGTATAAGAGACCGACTGGATAGTGCTTGCGGATATTCGCAGCAAGTCCATTACCACTGACTCGACCAATTCTGGCACTAACAATCTGGATGCCAACCATTAACGGGTAAGTGAACAAAACTGTCCACAACATATTCAAACCAAACTGCGCACCAGCTTGTGAATAGGTGGCGATGCCACTTGGGTCATCATCAGCTGCACCAGTAATAAGCCCTGGTCCTAGCTTTTTAAGTAATGATTCAGATTTTGATTCGCTATCAGACATGCCTTTCATTCTGGATATGAAACGGTAATTAAGCAAGCGCTTATCACCTGCATTAAAGCCCGCTCCTGTTGATATTTGTGCACTAACACTACGGCATTTTTTATCAATGTTGTTGCGCTATTTCTACTGCAAGTGTCCGTTGTAGTTTATGGTCGGTTTGATTAATTAACTTTCAATTAATCAATTTAAGCGAACCTTTCTAATGGGTCGATTTCATAAGTTAGTGCTTTGTGCCTTCAGGTTTCCCAAAAATCGAACTTTTGACTTGAGAACTTTGAGCCCAAAGCGGCCAAAAGCTGCTGGTCAGAGAATGGAAATGCAAAATAGGGCTTGCTTTTGTTTAGGTTGTTTTTAAGGCATAGAAGCAGTATAGATAACTGCTTTGGCATCATTATTGGTAATCTTAGTGCCAGTATTAGGTGTTAATTTAATATTAGTTGCATTACTTTCATTTACAGAACCGACACTTGTGGAGCTAAATTGAACTGCTCCACTGTTTCCAACCACACGGGCAAACAAGGCGCCATTTCCAGTAGTCGAATTAGGGGCTAAAAGAACGTCTGGTCCAATGCGTACATAAAGTATTTTGGGTATTTTAATCACAAAATTTAAATGAGCTGTTGCAGATAGTGAACCGGAATTCGTTTGAGAGTTAGACTCTGCATTCGAAGTTAGAGATGTCAGAAATAACATCGGGATAATTATGATGTATATATGTTTCATTCATTTTTCCTTGCGAATTATCTAGACCATTTTTAACTTTTGTAGCAGAAAGATAGGCCATTCGTAATAACGGCTTCTTTATCCACAATTAATAGAAAATGAGTTGCATGTTTTATTAACGGCTCGGTTTTCTGGAAATGAAGACCTGATTGAAATAAAGTTTGATGTAGCTTCAATAATTAAATCAGCAACGTGAATTTCATCTTTCTCTGGTTGGGGGGCTAGCATGAAGTTCAATAGCAATTTGAGATATTGATAGACAGAGGTAATTTATTGCCTGAAGCAGTATCTCCACTGATAGGCCATCCTAGTTGGATGGCAACGATAGTGCTAAGCCTTGATGCCAAGCTGGAAGATAGCTCAGGACTAGGCTCATTAGATCATTGCAGTTACTGAGGATATAGCCAAATTCAGGAAGTAAGAGGCGACTGGGATATGGCTACTATCTTTGCCAACTTAAGAAAATCTTGGCAAAAAAAAGTGTTCAAGCATTCAAAACTTTGATGATAGTGAATAGCCATTGACAGACATGTCGATATATCGACAATATATAAGATCCATGATTTAATCAATATATTAAATATTCTTACAATACAATAAGATAGTTTATGTAATTAATTGTAAATATCATCGTACAGTTATTGCATTATTGTGAATTAACAATTAAATTTACACTTCGATTGACATTTTTTATAAAGGAAGTCCGACATGAACATAAATATGAAATATATTCGTAACATATGTATCACGGCGTTATTACTAGCCCCTATGGCCTCAAACGCTGAATCTAATTTTCAAACAGGTGCAGCTGCATTGACGGCAACCGGCCGTTTGGACTTTACTGTGACCGTGCCTAAAGTATTGTATATACGTATTAGTACTGGTACTAATCTTGCCAGTAACACAGCTGTAGACCTGATCACTTTTAATGTTCCTGCAGCAACCATGGGTAATGGTACCCCTGTCGCAGCCACTGCCGGCAGTGGTGACCTCGGCAATGGTATAGTGACTGCACGTGTGATTGGAAATAACGGAGCCATTACATTTGGGTCAACAACAACAGGTCCATTAAGTAATGGTGCGGGTGATACGATTTCCTATACTCAAATTGCAACTGCGGTAGCTGCAAATACTTCTGCTACGCCACTTGCGGCGCCTGCCCTAGCTGACGGAGCAACAACCAATATTTCATTAACACCCAATGTCGGCACAAAGGTTACAAATCTTGATGCAAAATGGACTTACACATTTTTGAATACCATTATTGCACCTCAAGGTACGTATGGTGGAGTTAATTTGAATGCCGGTCGAGTGGTTTATACTGCTTCTATGCCATAAATTTGGCATGAAATGCATTTGCAAATTAACTTTCATTAATTAATTTAATTTAGATTGTATATGGTCTTGTGAATGCATTTACTCCGATGAGAATGATCAGTGATAAGTTAAATTGTATGGTTGTTGCGTTAGCATTGCTGACTATCACCACTAGTGCTAATGCCTGGATACTGACATTGACTCCAGGTGCAAAACAAATTTATCTTCAAGTCGGTAATGGCACTTATACCGGAGGAAATTACAATGCTGGAGGTACGCCAGCCAATAATGCCACCATCAATGTTGTCTCACTAAGTGTTCCTGCTGCTGCTTTGGGTAACGGAACGCCTCAGCCGATGACAAGCAACAGCACCGCTGCAAATAGTTTTTATGATGGATATAATACTTGCAATCCACCCAATCAAGTGTATGTCGGCGGTTGGGCAAGGGTACCAGGCTCAGCTGGAAGCGCAGTCATGAGTGTATCCACACCTGCCAACCTGGTAAACGGGGCCGGAGACACAATCCCTTTTTCTAAAATTAGCTGGGCCAGCACGGCAAATGGTAATACTACGCCGGATATTGCTGCCGGAACTTTCAATGGAAGCTCTATAACGCTTGCAAATATAGCAGTCAACACTTGGGTTGAAGATTGCTTGACCTTCTCATATGCAAATTCGACAACCGTTGCTGCAGGCACTTATGTCGGAAGAGCAGTTTACACATTGAGCTTGCCATGAAGTACCTCTTCATAATGCTAACTTTTATAAGTTCAATCTTATGGATAGCTCCGAATGCATGCGCGGCTACCTACCGAATGGATGATTCCTCAACGCTGCCTGGGGAGGCTCAAGTTAAAATGCATTGGCGTAGTTTAGGCCCCAATCCTAAATCTGGTAACATTATAGACGGAGGCACAGCTGTAACGATTAGACTCAAAACTGCACCATGGCTAAATAGAATAGGTCAGATCTATATGGTACTTCCACAGCAGCCGATTGGACAGGTTATGGTCGACTGGACAACGCAAGGAAAGCTTTTGTCAGGATCTCTAATCTCTGGAAATCGAACCTTAGTCTATGCTGGTCCAATACAAACACCTATAATTGAAGATACCATTAATGTTCAGGTACACTCCGACGGTACGAGATTAACTTCAATTCAAAAACTCGATTTCTATTTTGAAATAGACCTAAATTAATATGATGTCTTTCAATAAATATATCCTAAACCCAGCATTAAAATGGTTGTTTTTATTCTTTGCAATAGTTGAGTTAACACCAGTTTTTGCAGATGAGTTTGCTGTAATCGCTACCCCACCTCGTTTTGAAGTTACTGGAAAACCAGGTACAGTAACTCGCCAAATTATTGAGATTACCAACGCAAGTTTAACGCCGGGAAAATATAGTATAAAAACCAATGACTGGACACTGGATGCCAATGGCGGTACTCAATTTACAGATACCTTGTCTTCCGATAGTTGCCGTCAATGGGTCTCTTTAGAGCGACTTCAGATTACAGTGCCTTCCAACGCAAAGTACAGGTTTCGTTTTGAAGTTAACCCACCAACCAATACACCTTCACTGGAATGTCGTTTTGCGATCCTGATTGCAGGAGATGAACAAACGGCTAAAATGGCTAACGGACTTAGTTTTCCTTTCTCTGGGCGTCTTGGAGTGATTGTTTACGTTGAAATAGGTGATGTAAAGCCACAGCTGGATGTTGTTGCTAGCGAAGTGAAAATAATAGATGGGATATCTAAACCAGTCATTGCTGTGCGTAACTCTGGAAATGCTCATGGTAGGTTAACTGGATTCCTGTCAGGCACAGATGCCAGTGGTAAAAAAATGGATTTTGCTCCATCTGGACTGCCAATAATGGCCGGTGAAACGCGGCAAATTTCTTTAGACATACAGCAAGTTGCAGACAATCCGTTGCCGATTATTCAATATCCCATAACCATTCATGGCAATCTTGAATGGGATGACAAGTCAACACCTTTCGAACAAGAATTTGATTTGTGAGATCTTACTGGTTTAGACAGTTGATATGTTTCGCCAGTATCATCATAATTCTTTATCTGTGGTACGAGACTAGTTCTCGCGTAAATAACGAGAATCATCAAACTGCTTTAAAGGCCGTTCTTTCTAAAAGTCAAAACAGTAATTCAGATCAAGAACGCATCATAGCCTCCAGCGCATTACCTAGCGCTGAAAGCCCAGCTCAAGTTGCAGCCGATCTTTCTACAAGTAAATTCAAAAAATCGTATCAGGAAGGCGTGTCTACCTCGAGCACTGTCGCTAGCGCTAAAGTGGATTCACAAGTTAGCACTTATTCAAGCAATACTCTTAATTTAATATTGAGTAAAACACTTCAAAATGATGTGCTTAGAACAGCTCTATACTCTCAACTATCAAAAGCGAGCGATCAGCATAATAAAGCTGCACTAGACCAATCTGATAATAATCAGAAACCCTATGTTGATCAGATCATTAGCGGCAATCTCTCACCTGCAATTCTATTTGGTGACAACGAGGACGAAAATTATGACACTTCAGGGCTACCTCACTATTTACGTATCGAGGCAGTTTCAAGTGTTACTAAAAACACCGGATCCAATAATAGCCATGAAAATGGATTCATCATTAATAGTCAATTCGAAACACAGAATTTTGGCGCATTTTCAATAAATGGAGTATTGCGCGCTGAACCAGGAGGGATAGCTGGTTCAATTATTCAACGTGGAATGCATTTTGATGGAGGCTGGAATACAAACAGTGGCATTGGCACACTGTACACACCATCCATAGATCTTGCTCGCAACCAATATCGTTTTTATATTCCAACATTCCCTGTGCTAGGGGCTTCTACCGAATGGCTCCATAAAGGTGATTTACAGTTACAGCTTTCAACTGGATCGCCAGGAGTATTCGATGGCTTAAAGTTAAATGGATTTAGTCAATTAGGCGGCTCTGTTACAACGGGAGGGGCTCAATGGAACATCTCTCCTCAATTGCAAATAGGTACCCAGATTGTTACTACACAAAATGTTTCAACATTTTCTGGTTACAGCTCATCTTTTAATCAGTTTTTTGGATTACCTCCAAACGCTGAAAGTACAAAGACTAGCGGTCAATCATTTTATGGTACAGCGGCATGGCAAAATGCCAGCACGAAAATCCAAGGAAATTTACTACAAAGTCAGAATAACCTTGGTCCAAATGCAACAGGACTATGGATTGATGCCAAAACTAAACTTGGATCAGTAACTCAAAACGCTGGACTATTCAGATTGGATCCAAATTTATCCTGGGGCTATACACCGATAAGCAATAACTTAGAGGGAGTTTATTATAGAGCTAATTACAATAGCCGGCAGTGGTTAATGGATGGTGGCTTCGACGCAGTGAGAAATGTGTCAGGTATTGCTTCAGATGGTGTTTTATTGACCGGAAGTCTTCGTTATCAGGTTAACCATGCCTTGGGTTTAGGGGGTAGTGCTACTTATCGACACTCAGAACAAGATGCAGAAAGTGGCTATTTATTTATGGATATGCTAAATAAATATGGAACAGGACGCGCCCAATTAGACGCCAGTTCTGAAAATAACAGCCAGTATACTCGACTTACTTTGAGTCAGGGCTGGGGACTTTCTGCCAGTGCACGGCTAAGCACGTCAGTCTATGGGGAAGTTGAAAATAATGCAGGCCAGCATATTGATCATATTGGAGCCTCTTTGAATGGTGGAGGTGATCTTTTTAACAATATCTCGTGGAATGGTAACCTAAGTTACGATAAGTCTAATGGAGCGGGTTCAAATAAAACGGTGAGTGGAGATATCGACTTGAACGCCCGTATTAACTCTCACTGGTCACTAATATCCTCATACTTAGAAAACCGCAATACGAATTCCAATCCATTTAATATTCAATCTCTAATTCCGCTACCAGTAAATACTTTAGTCAGTACAGGAACTGCATTTTTTGTGACCTTACGTTATGAGGCACGAGGAGGAACACCATCAGTGCCACTGGGCGGTTCATCTGGCGGTGCAGCAGGGTCAATCTCGGGATATTTGTTTTTGGATGCTAATGATAATGGCATTCCAGACGCAGGTGAAGCGCCGGCTCAGAACGTTACAATACTGCTTGATGGTAAATTTTCAACACGTACTAATTCACTCGGAAGTTTCGAATTCCCACTGGTGGCAACAGGTAGTCATATAATTACTGTTGTCCCGGACAATTTGCCATTACCATGGCTTGTGAGCGATTCTGGCAAGCGAATGGTTAACGTAAATACGCGTGAAAAGACTTATATCAATATTCCAGCTTCAAAGTTAAAATAAATGAAAGTTAATTGAATCACATAAGTCAGCATCCTTCCTGATCATGCGTAATCTTTCAAATTACCTATGAATGGCAGCGCTAGAGAGTGAGCTAGAACCGAGTTTGTGGAGTGGCAAGTCGGCAATTAGATGCGACCCTAAATCCATCCGCTAATGAAGTGGAAGTCAATAAACGTCTACTAAAGCGGGGGTGTCCACATCGAAGATGTTCATGGACATGCCAATATTTTAGTGTTGCTACTTGGGCATGTTCCTTTTATTGATGCAACGGGTATTCAGGCACTGCAGGACTTGCTAGACACTTGCAAGTATCATAAAACAAGATTGGTACTCAGTGAAGCTCGACCCAATGTAACTAGAAAACTAGCTGGACTGGTGCAGCAATTGGTTGAAGATAACGTTCTAAAACATTTGCATGAGTTACATTAATTACGAATAAGCATGAAATATTATCCAGATATGCTGACCTAAATTGGCTCGATTTGCTGATTAAATAAATAGAAGTTATCAGCTATATTTTGTTAAAATAGCCTTACAAATTAAATGAATAGACTATTTTGACCACGATTAAACTCAATAAAAAATCTGACGACACACAAGTAAAGGCGAGTAAGCCGCCTGTGCGTCGCACCAATGCTGGTGTGCGTGACCGTAGCGTGGCGCCACCTAAGGTAAATGCACCTGTTAGAGACGAACAGCCGGCTGAAAGAACAACCGAAAATCCAGAGCCTTCAAATCAAGCGCCAGCTAGTGCTGGACAGCGTAACCATCGTTTTGATGGTAAGCCGCGTGAAAATTCACGTGATGATGATAGACAAAACACGCGTCCAGCTTACCCAGACAGATCAGCTGATGAAAGAGAACAACCACCACGTCAAGCAAGACTGCAAGGTGTTGATACGCGCATTACGCCGCGTCCTGATAAAAACGAGCCGCAGTATCGCCAAGCGCCACGTCGTGGGGGCAAGGTTCGTGATGGTTATGATGCAGCTAACACAACACAGTATGGTGCTGCGGCTAAGGCTGCGTATAAATCTACATCCATTAGCACTGAGTTACCGCGCCTTTCTAAGGTGATGGCAGAGCGCGGAATTTGCTCACGTCGCGAGGCAGATGAGTGGATCATGAATAGCTGGGTGATGGTCGATGGTGTGATTATTGATACACTAGGCACACGCATTAACCCTGATGCTGAAATTGTAATTAGTAGTTACGCGCATGAAGTGCAGGCTGAAACGGTCACGATTATTCTGCACAAACCTGTGGGTTACGTGAGTGGGCAGGCCGAAGATGGCTACCAACCTGCGATTGTATTGGTGCATCCTGATAACGAATGGTTGGATGACCCTGAGTTAAATCAGCTCCATGAGCGCGAGTTTCAACGTAGATATTTAAATGGCCTTGCGCCAGCAGGCCGCTTGGATATTGACTCTACAGGAATGTTAGTACTCACTCAAGATGGTCGCGTAGCACGTCATTTGATTGGTGAAGATTCAACGGTTGAAAAAGAATACTTAGTGCGCGTGGAAGGCACTTTGGATGACGATGGCTTAAAACGCCTCAATCACGGTTTAAGTTTAGATGGCGAAAAACTCAAGCCCGCAAAAGTTAGTTGGCAGAATGAAGACCAATTGCGCTTTGTACTGCGCGAAGGTAAAAAGCGCCAAATTCGCCGTATGTGCGAAATGGTTGGATTGCATGTAGTTGGCCTAAAGCGCGTGCGAATTGGAAGTGTTAATTTAGGTAAATTACCAGTCGGGCAATGGCGTTATCTACGCAATGGCGAACGTTTTTAAGTTATGCTATTGGTAGTCATTTTTTGACGTTTATTAAGGGATAAATCATGAGTTTATTTGATGACGTAGCAGGCGCAGTAATGGGTAAGGTAATGGGCGGTAACCAAGGTGGCATGGCGCAAATTGCCATGGAAATGTTTAATCAGCACGGCGGCTTAAACGGAGTTTTAGACAAATTCAAACAAGGTGGCTTAGGTGAATTAGCCACTTCATGGGTTGGTAAAGGTGCAAACTTACCAGTTTCTGCCGAGCAAATATCTAGCGTTTTAGGTAGTGGCGCAATTGCTGAAATGGCAGCGAAATTTGGCATTACGCCAGAAGTGTTGAGCAGCCAAATTGCACAACATTTGCCTGGTGTAGTCGATAAAATGACGCCAAACGGCGAAGTTAGTACTGAATCAGGCAGCTTACTGAGCTCGGTTTTAGGTATGTTAAAATAAATACTCAACTCAGATTGAGTATTAAAAAAGGGCGAGGTATCGCCCTTTTTTTTGAGTAAAAGCTTTAACTGACGCTTTGCAAAAAAACTGACTTAATCTAAAACTCAAACCTGTTAAAATAACCCCATGGACACAATACTCATACTAAAAGCCTTAATACTTGGTGTAGTTGAAGGCGCTACCGAATTCTTGCCGATCAGCAGCACTGGGCATTTAATTATTGTGGGCGATCTGCTTAACTTTTTAAGTAAAGAAAAACGTGATGTATTTGAAATCATCATCCAACTAGGCGCCATTCTTGCTGTGATTTGGGAATACCGCGTAAAATTCATTCATGTGGCGAGCAATTTAAATGAGTCTAAATCACGACAATTAGTGATTAATCTATTCATTGCCTTTTTACCGCTAGCGATACTGGGCCTAGCGTTTCATCACCAAATTAAAGACTTATTATTCAACCCAAAATCAGTTGCCATTGCCCTCATTGTGGGCGGCTTTGTGATCTTGTTTATTGAGAAGAAACTACCTGCAGTAAAAATTCATTCTGTTGATGACATGGATTGGAAACTGGCACTTAAAGTTGGTTTCGCACAAGCCATTGCTTTAATTCCAGGCGCTTCTAGGGCTGGTTCAACTATCATCGGCGGCATGTGTTTTGGTTTATCACGCACTGCGGCCACTGAGTTTTCATTCTTTTTAGCGATACCGGTGATGTTTGCCGCTACTTTTTATGATTTATACAAAAGTAGAGATTTTCTTTCCACAAGCGATTTAACCTTGTTTTTAGCAGGCTTTATTACTGCATTTATAGCGGCCTTAATTGTCATTAAAGTGTTAATCCGCTATGTAGCCAACCACGACTTTACTGTGTTTGCTTGGTATCGCATTGTGTTTGGTGCAATCGTGTTGGCCTATTTCTGGCATTAAGATGACACAAACCGCGAGCGGTTATGATGATTTGGTTGCAACGCTTAATCTGTTTGCCGCTCCTACCGCAGTTGAACCATTAGCCTTTGGCACTGCGATTGATCAGTTAGGCGCAGACGCTTACACATTGACTGCAACGATTACTGTTTTGCCTTTCTTGCAACCATTTCCGTTAGGTGTATTCGCCCTAGTCGGCAGCGCTGCGTTTTTGGCGCTGGGCATGCAGTTATTTAGGGGCGAGCAAAACCTAAGCCTACCCAATAAAATCCGCAATTTGACTTTAAGTTTGCGTACACGGCAAGTTTTAGTAAAGACTTGTTTAAAAATCATGCATTTTTTTCATCGCTTTACCAAACCACGCTTAAAGTTTTTAGTCGAAGGTAAATTAGGTCAGCAAATGGGTGGATTTATCTTCTTAGCAGTTGGCGTAATCGTCGCTATACCATTGGCAGGCATGCCATTTAAAAATTTATTCCCAAGCTTAGCGGTGCTATTTTACTGTACTGGCGAAACAGAACATGATGGTTTAATGGTGATTTTTTCGCTAATTTGTATTGTTCTGTCTGTTATTTTATATAGCATAGTGCTTTATATCGCTTGGAAATTTGGTGCGGCCGCGATTCACCATTTTTTCTGGAAATAGTATAAGAATTGCGCTAGTGTTAAAATTTTGTAACCCCTGTATTGAACCCTTGTAGCGAGAGTCATCATGAAAAAATTTATTAAATATAGTTTGTATGGTGTTGGTGGCTTAATCGGCCTAGTTTTAATTGCCGTAGGCATTATTGCTGCGACATTCAACCCAAATGATTACAAGCAAAGAGTGATTGATTTGGTGCAGGAAAAAAAAGAGCGCACGCTCACGCTGGATGGTGACATCAAGCTCGCTTTTTGGCCGAAAATTGGCGCAAATCTAGGCAGGGTTTCAATTTCTGAACATAAAAATAGTAAGGAGTTTGCTTCAGTCAATGGCGTTAAGGTCTCACTAGCCTTGTTACCACTACTTAAAAAAGAGTTAGTGGTAGACACTGTTTACATCGATGGTGCACAAGCCAATATCGTTAAATATAAAGATGGCACTACTAACTTTGATGACTTAATGAGTAAGGATGAAGAGTCACAAGACATTAAATTTGATATTGATGGCGTAAATGTCACTAACTCTGCCGTGAGTTATAGTGATGAGGCGACTGGCGCAAAATACAACATATCTAAGTTCAATCTCAAATCTGGTCACATTGCACTGGCTAAGCCCGTAGATATTGCAACTGACTTTACCATTAGCTCAAACCAGCCTGAAATTTCAGCCAATGCCAATTTAAAAGGTAATTTCTTAGTAGACCCTGAGACCAAACAATTTGTCGCCAAAGGCTTAGATGCTGTCATAAAGGGCGATTTACTTGGTGGTAAGAATGTTGATGTAACACTAAGCGGTGATGTGGATGCCAAGCCAGAATCGCGCGAATTTTTAGTCGATAGCTTAAAGCTGGTGGGTTCTGGTCAGTTTAACGATGCAAAGCTGAGCATTGAGTTAAACGCGCCAAAATTAAATGCTCAAAAAGATGAAGTCACTAGCAAAAAAACCACCGTGACTTTAATGCAAGAAAAAGCGGGCGATACCTTTAAAGCCAACTTAGAACTAGCCGACATTAAAGGTTCGCCAAAAGCGCTAGAAAGCAGCGGCATTACGGGCGACATTTCTGCCGTACAAGGCAAACGCACGGTCACAGGTAAGTTCTCT
>JANLZY010000256.1:0-7282 GCA_031359365.1 Methylotenera sp.
TGACAGAGGCGTTAAAGTGCGTGTCATTGTTGATGATTTATTAATCGATGCGCCAGATAAATCTTTACTGGCACTCGCTAAACATCCAAACGTCGAAATCCACATCTACAACCCACAACATTCAGTAGGCACGCCATTTTACAAACGTTTGATGAATATCGCCGTCAATTTCCGTGGTGTTAATCAACGTATGCACGATAAAACTTTTATCGTAGATGGCAAACTGGCTATTACTGGCGGGCGCAATATGGCGGCTGAATATTTTGACTACAACCAAAAATATAATTTCCGCGACCGCGATGCTTTGCTGCTTGGCGATGTGGCAAAAGACATGCAAGCAAGCTTCGAAAAGTTTTGGCATAGCCCACTCAGCGCGCCAGTGGAAGATTTGTATGATGGCTTAGGGCTGATGCAGAAACACGTCACCGTCAAAGATGATGAAATCCAGAAAATCTACAGTGACTTGCACGATTACGCTAACTCACCTGAAAATTTTACGCCTGAGAATCGCAAGGCGATTAGTGACATGCCTAAAGCTTTTGCTGCACTAGCCGAAAAAATCATTTGGACGCCGATTGAGTTTATTAGCGACACACCAGGTAAAAACAATTACAAATACATCATGGGTGGCGGTGGTGTTACTACGCAAAAGTTAGCACAGCTAGTTGAAAATGCACAAACGCAAATCGTGATTCAATCGCCTTATCTGGTCATGTCTAGCCAAGCCAAAAAGTTGTTTAAAGACGCGCTTAAACGAGGTGTTAAAGTACGCATCAACACCAACTCAATGGCTTCTACTGACAATTTAGAAGCATTTAGCGGTTACCGAAACCAGCGTGATCAGCTCATCAAAATGGGTATAGAAGTTTATGAATATAAACCCGACCCACAAATTAAACAAAAGCTGGTGCAACGGGTTTTACCTAAAGATGCCAAGCCGCCTGTATTCGCAATTCATGCTAAAACTATGGTGGTTGATGCTAAAACAGTGTTTATAGGCACCTTCAATTTTGACCCGCGCTCACAAAATCTTAATACCGAAGTTGGCGTGATTGTGCAAAATGAAGCATTGGCTAACAATGTGCAAAGTGCCATTGAAACCGATATGCAGCCTGAAAATAGCTGGAGTGCAGCTACTGACAATCCAGACCAATATGCTACAGGCGCTAAACGCCGTAAAGTAGCAGTATTGCAATTAACGCCGATTAAGCCATTACTATAAGTTTAATCACAGCAAATTACGCATATAAAAAATGGCGGTTTAACCGCCGTTTTTTATATGCTAAAACTTAAACTGAATTACTGCCTAATTAAGTAATCAAATGCACCCAATGCGGCTTTTGCCCCTTCACCCATGGCAATAATAATCTGCTTATAAGGTGCAGTTGTCACATCGCCCGCAGCAAACACGCCTGGTAACGAAGTGGCATTATGATGATTCACTTCAACCTCTCCAAACTTGCTTAAATTGACTGTACCTTTTAACCAATCGCTATTGGGCAACAAACCAATTTGCACAAATACCGCATCAAGCACTAAATGCTTACTTTCACCAGTGACGCGATCGGTGTAAGTTAAACCATTCATTTTAGTGCCATCGCCAGTCACTTCAGTTGTTTTCGCACTGGCGATAATAGTGACATTTGGCAACGAACGTAGCTTTTTCTGTAGCACTGCATCGGCTTTTAGTACTGTATCAAACTGCAATAAAGTCACATGTGCTACAAAACCTGCCAAATCAATCGCCGCCTCAACACCTGAGTTACCACCACCCACTACTGCAACAGGCTTTCCTTTAAACAAAGGACCATCACAATGCGGGCAGTAAGCCACACCTTTTCCGCGATACTCTTTTTCACCTGGTACGCCTAGCTCGCGCCAACGAGCGCCAGTCGCTAGAATCACCACTTTACTTTTCAGCGTACCGCCACTTTCAAGTTTTAGCTCGATTAAATTATTGTTTTTATTGCCATCTTTACCTGGTTCAGACAAGCTCACTGCACGTTGCAAGTTCATAATGTCAACATCATAACTTTTCACATGTTCTTCAAAAGCCGCAACTAATTTAGGGCCTTCAGTTTCTTGCACAGAAATAAAGTTCTCAATGCCTAGCGTATCCATCACTTGACCACCAAAACGCTCAGCTACGATACCTGTGCGAATACCTTTACGCGCCGCATAAATAGCAGCAGAAGCACCTGCTGGCCCACCACCCACCACTAAAACATCATAGGGAGCTTGTGCATCTATTTTTTTAGCCTCGCGTGCCGCTGCACCAGTGTCGATTTTGAGCAGAATTTCATCTAGCTCCATACGACCTGCACCAAACACTTCACCATTTAGATACATAGTAGGTACTGACATAACTTCTCTAGCTTTAACTTCATCTTGATACAGTGCGCCATCGATCATCACGTGGGTAATGTTAGGATTAATCACTGCCAACATGTTCATGGCTTGCACAACATCAGGGCAATTATGGCAGCTTAAAGAAATGTATGTTTCGAAATGAAATGTGCCTTCAACTGCTGCAATTTGCGCGATTTTTTCAACCTCTAATTTCATGGGGTGATTGCCAGTATGTAGCAATGCCAATACGAGTGAGGTAAATTCATGACCCATAGGAATACCAGCAAAGCGCACACCAACTGATTGGCCAGCATCTTTGTGCGTGTTCGCACGTTTCACCGCAAATGATGGCTTGCGCGCATCATCATCGTTTGTCAGCGTGATTTTGTCTGACATGCTAGCAATTTCTTCTAGCAACTCACGCATCTCTTGTGCAGCTGCGCTGTCATCTAATGAAGCAACAAGCTCGATAGGCTCGCGTAACATTGCTAAATACGCTTGTAGTTGTGTTTTGATACTTGCTTCTAGTGCCATGATTATTCTCTTTATAATTTCAGTCAGCGTTAGCTAACAAATGATTAAATTCATATCAAACTTTACGATCCACACATGAACATCACAAATAAAAAGCATTATCTTTTGAATAATGCTTTTTGATGGCTACACCTTTAAATAGTGTTATAAAGGTATAGCCTACTGCTGATTACTACTTAGTTAAAATCTTACATAGTTGATTCTAGCTACTTAGATTTTACCTACGAGGTCCAATGAAGGCGTTAATGTTTTAGCGCCTTCTTGCCATTTAGCTGGACATACTTGACCTGGGTTAGCAGCAGTGAATTGCGCTGCTTTTAACTTACGTAGTGTTTCTTTCACATCACGTGCAATTTCATTGCTGTGGACTTCTACTGTTTTAATCACGCCTTCTGGATTAATCACAAAAGTACCGCGTAGTGCTAGACCTTCTTCATCAATATGCACGTCAAACGCACGTGTCAATTGGTGTGTAGGATCGCCAACTAGTGGGAATTGTGCTTTACCTACCGCTGGTGAAGTTTCGTGCCATACTTTGTGTGAGAACTGTGTGTCAGTTGTCACGATATAGACTTCAGCACCAGCTTTTTGGAATTCTGGATAGTTATCAGCAGCATCTTCAACTTCTGTAGGGCAGTTAAATGTGAATGCAGCTGGCATAAAAATCACTACAGACCATTTACCTTTCATGCTCA
This sequence comes from Methylotenera sp., assembly GCA_031359365.1. Taxonomy (GTDB): domain Bacteria; phylum Pseudomonadota; class Gammaproteobacteria; order Burkholderiales; family Methylophilaceae; genus Methylotenera. The sequence continues at coordinate 3,579 of JANLZY010000256.1, forward strand.
CATCGCTCACTTCGATAAATTTACCGTTATGAAACGCTTGTGCTTTAAATGGTTGAACTTGTGTATTGATTAATGACATAGTTTTTTTCCTTATTTCTGGGTTAAATAAATACTGCGGTTAAATAAAATACAGCTTAATAAAATGCTTCTTTTTGAAACTTCTTAATTGGTGAAAATGATTATAGAGCGTTAAATTTATTAAATCCAATATATCATTCTAATGGTTATAATAAATTTTACTTATCAATCTACAGCATGTCTATATTAAACTTATTAAGTGACAATAATATTCTGCGTGGCTGTATCACCTAAATTGTCATGCCAAGTCACAGCTATAGTATCGCCAATTTTTGCGCCAGTTAATCTTAACGTAAGATACGGGTTCTTTGAAATACCCGTTCCCCATTGCGCCTCCAGTACAGTTTTACCATTTAAAGTGGCAGTGACTAACTGCACAAAATGCGCAGGAATCAACCGATCGAAATCATCTTTTTTGCGTCCAGTGTCCATGGGATGGCTCATCAGGACCTTTACTTCCGTCACATCACCCTTCAATTGGGCGCGCATTTTCATATTATCAGATGCCATCACCATCCTTAACCACAGCCGTTTTCTAGCACGACGACATTTTTAGCGTTAGTAAAATATTGATTACCAGCCTTCACAACCACTTTCACATCTGAAGTCTCCGCCATTTTGATACGCGTCACCACATAAGGCTCGGCACCATTGCTAAACTTAAAGTGCGCGATGAGCGGCGTGGGATTTTTTTCTACTAAAATAGAAATAGCTTCAGTGTTAGGGATATTGCTTTTGACCTCAATTTGAACAATCGCGCCATTCTCCGCTTTATCAGGCAAGGTAATCAAAATCTCTTCGCTAGGCTTTTCGTCATTAATTTCTAAGTTTTTTTCAGCTTCATTCAACTTGCTGGTTTCAAATGCAGCCTTGTTCCATATTGCAGCAAAAGCATTCAAGGGTGCAATAAAAGCCAAGACAAACGCACCAGATACGAGCTTTACAAAATCTCTACGTTGCATTTTTGAACCTCATTAACCTTTTTTCACATCGCCTTGCATGCGGCGCAGTTCTGTTAAGCGTGCTTCAACAATGGATTTCTGATAAAAATCACCATCATTCGCTTTAACCGCCAACTCCATTTGCTCTATTGCCCGCGCTAGATCATACCTTCTAAAATAAGCCTCACCTTGTGCTTGATAACTCAGCAGAAGCTTGTTCTGCATAGTATAAGCTTTTGCCAATACATCGTAAAACTGCGCATCACTTGGATATAGCCCTTGCTTATCTTTAATCAGTTTTATCGCATCATCAGACTGCTTAATCGCCAAAAAGTGACCAGCATAACCATAAATCAGTGCACGATTATCTGGGTATAGCTTCAGCGCTGCAGCATATTGTTTGGCTGCTTGTTGCGGATTATTTTCTACGACTTGCAAACGCGCACTTAGGTTCTCTATCATTGCATGTTGTGGTGCATTTTTTCTCAGCCATGCCACCTCTTTCTCAGCTTGTGGCAAAGCGTTTTTACGCAGATAGGCTACCGCTAAACCGTAATGCTCAGCGGCTTCATTGGTATATTTATGTTCACGAATATTTTGCTCAAACACTTGAATATTAGTATCTGCCGAACCGTTATTGGCAATGAGTTTTGCCCGCACATATTGAAACTCAACGCTATCAGGCACTTGCCTGTAAGTCATTTGCGACACGCGATTAGTCACATCGGCAATACGTTCGCTGGTCAACGGGTGTGTGCGTAAAAAGCTAGGCGCACTACCTTCAGCAAAGCGTGTACCACGCTGCAAAGTGGTAAAAAATGCAGGCATTGCACGCACGTCAAATCCGCCACTATCTAAAATTTGCAAACCAACGCGGTCAGCTTCGCGCTCATGGTCACGCGTGTAATCCAACTGATTTTGTATGCCGACAGCCGAAGCCGTTGTTAACGCACCGCTCGCTAAATCTGGATTAGCTCGCGCAACCAGCAATGCTAGCGCAATACCTGCAATATTTTTAAATGTGTCATATTTTTGTGAAGCCAACATACGCGCCATGTGGTGCTGTGTCACGTGACCAATTTCATGCCCTAAGACGCTCGCGAGCTCAGATTCACTATTCGTCGCCAAAATCAAACCCGTATGCACACCAACCACGCCACCCGGCATAGCAAAAGCATTGATGGAGTTATCCTGCACCACGAAAAAGTTGAATTTTTGCTGCTTATCACTGCTCGCTGAAACCAATCGATTACCCAGATTATTCAAGTAATCGATAATTTCCACGTCTTGCACCACCTCGTCACTGGTCGATACATCGCGCATAATCTGCTCGCCAATGCGCCGTTCATCAAGCGGCGTTAACACGGTTTGCGAAACATCGCCGAGTTCTGGCAAACTCAAGTCGAAACTCCTTGGCGCCTCATACGGCTTACCAGTTAACACAGGCTCATCGTAAGATTGCGCCCACAAATTGGTCGCTATGGCGCTGTTTGTGATCAGCAAAATTGCAATTACAATAGTTTTTAATTTCATTATTGTTATGATAGCTACTTTACGAAGCTAGTTCAGCAGCAATCATAAAAATAATAATTATGGAAAGAAAAAAATGACCGACGTAGCAAACACTCTCACGCATTTTGACAATAGCGGCCAAGCGCACATGGTCGATGTAGGCGACAAAGCACACACCAAGCGCATCGCTATTGCCAGCGGTGAGATTACGATGCAAACCAGCACCCTAGCACTGATTAGAAGCGGCGACTCCAAAAAAGGTGATGTACTCGGCATTGCGAGAATTGCCGCGATTCAAGGCTCAAAACGCACCTCTGATTTAATCCCACTTTGCCATCCAATTGGTCTGACGAAAGTAGCCGTTACCTTTGAAATAGACGATAAAAATACATCCGTCATCTGCACCGCCACCACCGAAACTACAGGCCAAACCGGCGTAGAAATGGAAGCACTCACCGCGGTGAGCGTGGGCTTACTTACGATATATGATATGTGCAAAGCTGTGGATAGAGGCATGACAATAGGTGGAATTAAGCTACTGGAGAAACATGGTGGCAAGTCTGGGGAGTGGGTAGCGCCATAGTAAGCGCCTACTTACAAACAGTACAAATTAATTAAAAATGTACTCTCGTCCAAATCCTGTCCAATTGGAAAAATAGATGTTGTAGAGTTTTCTACTGGTTACTCACGCGTACCAGTATTAAATTCCACCATAGTAAAAACCACTGGATTCCGACTTTCGTCGAAATGACGGAGTTTGATAGATTTAAATATTAAATAAGCTCGCGTTAAATTTCAGCGCCTTTCCATCCCCTGCTACCGCGCCTGTTCTGCTCAGTTTCATGGGAGTTTTTGGCAAGCGGCTGTTTGAACCCAAGTGATTTTATTGGGTGAGTTTCCGATTGCCGCCCATTAAACTGAGCAGAACAGGAAACAAGCGGGAGGGGGTGCTCTTTTCTTTGGTTACTTACTTTTGAGCACGCAAAAGAAAGTAATTCGCCTAGAGGCGAAAAGGAATGGTGCGTAATTCAGATTCTTCCGCGTGGGCAACATGTTGCCCACGCTACTTCATTTACAGGCCAAGCTCACTCAAGCTCGCATGCTCATCTGGTCTGCGACCTAATGACCAAAAGAATTTACGGTCAGTTTCTTTTATTGGCAAGTCGTTAATAC